>NZ_JAWHNU010000018.1:0-46734 GCF_032582135.1 Pseudomonas syringae group sp. J309-1
CGGGCAAGCGCGCTCCTACAGGGTCCGTGTTTGCTGCGCGACAGCGTGGTGTCAGGGACACCGGGGCGACTCCCACAAGATATTGTAGCCAGACATAGAATCTCCTACACAAGTCTGGCATCAGCTTCAGATTTTCTTGCGATACCCCTCAACAATCGCCGAGAAGTCCTTGCCGCCCTCGCCGCGCAGGCTCATCGCCTGATAAAGCTGCTGCGCCACTGCGCCAAGGATTACCGGTTGATGGGCGACGCGTGCCGCTTCGGTTGCCAGGCCCAGATCCTTGAGCATCAGCTCCGCACCAAAACCGCCGGTATAACCTCGGGAAGCAGGCGCGGTGTCGACGATGCCTGGCCATGGGTTGTACATCTCTGAACTCCAGCAGCGACCTGTCGAGGTGTTGATGATTTTCGCCAACACTTCGGTGTCGATGCCCAGCGAATCGCCCAATGCCATGGCTTCAGCAACGCCGATCATGGTGATGCCCAGCAGCATGTTGTTGCAGATTTTGGCGATCTGCCCGGTGCCGATGTCACCGCAGTGGACGATGTTCTTGCCCATCTGTGTCAGCACCGGCTTGAGCGTTTCGAAATGCTCGTGGCTGGCTCCGACCATGAAGGTCAATGTGCCCGCCTGCGCGCCTCCGGTACCGCCCGATACCGGCGCATCACCGAGGCTGACGCCCTGCTTCGCCGCGATAGCCGCAACGTCGCGAATGGTCTGCGGATCAATGGTGCTGCAGTCCACAGCCGGTACACCGGGACCGATGCCTGCGAGCACGCCGTCTTCGTTCAGGTACACGCTGCGCACATGGGCCGCGGCGGGCAGCATGGTAATGACCAGCTCAGCGCCCTGAGCGGCATGTTTCGGCGATTCGCTGATGCGCCCGCCCAATGCAGCCAGCTCATTGAGGATGGTGGTGTTAAGGTCGAACAGATGCAGATGATGCCCGGCCTTGAGCAGATTACGGGCCATGGGCGCGCCCATGTTACCCAGGCCGATGAATGCGATTTTCATTGTTGTTCTCCTGATTCCGAAATCACCCGGATCTCATGTGGGAGCGGTGCTTGCCCGCGATAAGGGCGACGCGGTTTAAAAGGGAATTGCGGTGCCCTTATCGCGAGCAAGCTCAGCTCCCACAGAGTTGTCCTTCTACTTCAGGTTTATGGTGGTATTCACCCCGTCATTCACACTGTCATCGTCAAACCAGCGACTGGTGACAGTCTTGGTCTGAGTGTAGAACTGCACCACCTGTTTGCCGTACGGGCCGAGGTCGCCGAGTTTGGAACCGCGTGAACCGGTGAAACTGAAGAACGGCACGGGCACCGGAATCGGGATGTTGATCCCCACCTGCCCAACGTCGATCTCACTCTGAAACTTGCGCGCCGCCGCGCCGCTCTGGGTGAACAGGCCGGTGCCATTGCCAAAGGGGTTAGCGTTGACCAGCGCGATGGCCTGATCCAGCGTGTCGACCTCCAGCACCACCAGCACCGGACCGAAGATTTCCTGGGTGTAGATCTGCATCTCAGTAGTGACACCAGAGAACAGCGTCGGCCCGACAAAGTTACCGTCCTCAAAACCCGGCACCTTAATGTCGCGGCCGTCCAGTTCGAGCTTCGCCCCTTCGCGCACGCCACTTTCGATCAGGTCCAGAATCCGCTGTTTGGCGCGCCTGGAAATCACCGGCCCAACATCGGTGCCCGCCTCGCTACCGGCGTTAACCTTGAGTTGCTGCGCCAGGGCTTTGAGGTCCGGCAGCCATTGCTTCGCCGCGCCGACCAATACCACCACCGAAGTGGCCATACAGCGTTGACCGGCAGCACCGAACCCGGCACCGACCAGGGCATTCAGCGTTTGTTGACGATTGGCGTCAGGCAGCACCACTGCGTGATTCTTGGCCCCCATCATCGACTGCACGCGCTTGCCGTGTTGACCGGCCAGGTTGTAGACATGGGTGCCGACGGCGGTAGAACCCACAAAGGAAACAGCTTTGATGTCCTTGTGAGTGCAAATGGCATCAACCACCTCTTTACCGCCATGCACCACGTTAAGCACACCCGGCGGAACACCCGCATCTACAGCGAGCTCGACCAGCAACATGGTCGACATCGGGTCCTGCTCGGAGGGCTTGAGCACGAAGGTGTTACCGCAGGCGATGGCCATCGGGAACATCCACAACGGGATCATTGCCGGGAAATTGAACGGTGTGATGCCCGCGCAGACGCCCAAGGGCTGGCGCAAGGTGTAGGTGTCAACACCGCCTGCGACGTTCTCGGAGAACTCGCCCATTTGCAGGCTACCGATGGAGCAGGCGTGTTCAACCACTTCCAGGCCGCGAAAGATATCGCCCTCCGCATCGGCGATGGTCTTGCCCTGTTCGGCGCTGAGCACTGCCGCAATGCGCGACGAGTGTTCACGAATCAACGCCTGCAACTTGAGCATGATGCGCATCCGCGCACCAATCGGCGTATGACGCCAGCTCTGAAAAGCCTTCTGCGCGGCGGCCACTGCGGCATCCACTTCACCGGTCGTGGCAAACGGCACTTGAGCCAGCACGTGCTGGGTTGCCGGGTTGATGATGTCGTGCCATTCGGTGCTTTGCGATTCAACCCATTCGCCATTGATCAGCAGCTTGACTCGATCCACGGTGTTGTTCTTGTTGTTCGGGGAAGCGTTCATGAAAATCTCCTAATCAAACAGTTATTCAGGACTCGCTCAGGACACCCTGTGTCGAGGCGGATCGCGCTTCATTAGCGCGGTGCAGAACAACGCCACAACGCCCATACCCACCAGATAAACAATCACGTAATGCGGGCTGCCATCGGCATAGGCCAGTAGCTTGGTGGCGATCATCGGTGCGAATCCGCCGCCCAATACACCCGCCAGTTGCACCGATACCGAAATGCCGCTGTAGCGAATTTCTGCCGGGAACTGTCGGGCGAACAGCAATGATTCAGGGGCATAAAGAATCGGGAACACCACACCCACCGCCAGCACCATCGCCCACCAGACCAACAGCGGTTCGCGGGTGCCGAGCATCGCGAAGAACGGATAGGCAAACGCGCACAGCAGCAATAAACCGGCGAAGTACAACCGGCGCTGGCCGACCTTGTCCGAGAGGTAGCCGCAAAACGGCATGGTGATCAGTGACAGCGCTGCACCCGCAGTAATCGCGTTGAGGACGTCGGCACGAGGGATCTGCAATTGATTCGCGGCATACGCCAGGGCGAAGGTCACTGACATGTAGAACCAGGCGTTCTCGGCAGTCCGTGCGCCGATGATCGTCAGGGTTTCCCGCGGGTGTTCACGCAGCACCTTGAGCAGCGGCACCTTGACTGCAATTTTGTCTTTCTTGAGCTTTTCGAAGTCCGGCGACTCCGGCACTTTCAGACGGATCAGCCATCCCACGCCCAGCAGCACGATGCTGGCAATGAACGGCAGCCGCCAGCCCCAGCTGAGCATGTCTTCTTCGGGCAATTTGGCGACCATGCCCATGGCCAGCGTTGCCAATACAAGGCCTGCACCAACACCGGTTTGCGGCAAACTGCCGTAGAAGCCTTTTTTGCCTTCAGGCGCATGTTCGACGGCCATCAACACCGCACCGCCCCACTCGCCTCCCACCGCCATGCCTTGCAGAAAGCGCATGACCACCAGAATCAGCGCCGCCCAATAGCCGATCTGTTCATAGGTGGGGATCAGGCCGATGATGATCGTCGGAATACCCATCATCATCAGGGTCATCAGCAGCATGGATTTGCGCCCGATGCGGTCGCCGAAATGCCCGAATATGATCCCGCCTAGTGGCCGCCCGAGAAAGCCCACAGCGTAGGTGGCAAATGCCGCCAAAACGCCGCTGATCGGGTCCAGTGCAGGGAAAAAGATTTTGTTGAAGATCAGCGCGGCAGCCGTGCCGTACAAGAAAAAGTCGTACCACTCGATGGTCGTGCCCGCCATGCTCGCGGCACCGGCAAGGCGATAGGATCTGGCTTTTTTCGCGGGCCCGGCATCGAGTGCGCCAGCGTCCGCCGTGAGTGCGTCCTTCATAAACTCCTCCGCTTATTTATTGTTGTGCAGGGTGTTATGTCGTGGGGGTGTTGCCTGGGGTTGCAGGGTGACGCTCTAAGGCAATTCAATCCTCGTGTTCCGAAATCCATTCCCTGTAGGAGCTGCCGAAGGCTGCGAGACGTAAAGCCTGACACACCGCCATCGCAGCCTTCGGCAGCTCCTACAGATTCATTCCAACAGGCTCTGTGTTTACCGGCTGCATCGGAGTATAGATGTGCAAACTTCTAACAAGAACGCACATAAAAGCAGGACCAACATGCAAAAAAACATCACCTCCCTGAGCAGTCTGAACTGGGATGACCTGAAGTTTTTCCTTGAGGTGGCCCGTACCCGCAAAGCAAGCAGTGCTGCCAAACGCCTCGCAGTGGATTACACAACGGTGTCGCGGCGAATCACGTCGCTGGAGAATTCGCTGGGGACGCTGCTGTTCGAAAAGTCTCGCGGTAACGGTTTCGTACTGACCGCCGAGGGCCAGCGATTGCTGGGCTACGCGGAATCCATTGAAAGTACGTTGCATTTGGCCTGCGAGCAGGTTTCGGGCTCAGGCCTGGCATTGTCCGGGCACATCCGCATCGGCTGTACCGAGGGCTTCGGCAGTTTTTTCATTACGCCGCAGCTTAGCCATTTCCTGGATGACTACCCCGACATCTCGGTGGATATCCTGCCGCTGCCGCACTTCATCAGCCTGTCCAAACGCGAAGCCGATATCGTCATTGCCCTGGAGCGACCGGAGCATGGGCCTTATGTTTGCTGCAAATTGTGCGATTACAACCTGCGCCTGTACGCGACTCAGGAATACCTGGACAGCCACACACCGCTCAACAGCACGGCGGATCTGGCCGAGCATACTTTCATCAGTTACGTAGACGATCTGGCCTTCAGCTCGGAGCTGCTTTACCTCAGCAACCTGCTCCCCGGCGCTCAGGCTCAGTTACGCAGTACCAGCGTCATCGCCCAATACCTCGCTGCGCTGCAAGGCCGTGCGGTGGCGATTTTGCCGTGTTTTCTTGCTGCCCAGGATTCGCGGTTGATACCGGTACTGGCAGAGGAAGTGAACATCACCCGGCACTTCTGGATGTACTGCAGGGAGGATCTGCGCAAGCTCAAGCGGATTACAGTGCTGTGGGATTACATTCGGGAAGTGACGGAGTTGAATCAGGGGTTGCTGCTGGGGCGGTCGCGGGAAGTGATGTTTGCAGAATAGTCATGTCCACCGAATACCCGTAGGAGCTGCCGAAGGCTGCGAAGCATTTACTCCTGACACGCCGCCATCGCAGCCTTCGGCAGCTCCTACAGAGGCTTTTGAATCAGGAACTAGGCCGCAGAAACCTGCTCATGCTCGAACCACCCTCCAATCTCCTCCAGCGGTATCGGTCGCGAAAACAGGTAGCCCTGTGCGGACATGCAGCCAAGGCTCCTCAGTGCGCCCAGTTCTGCTGTCGTTTCAACCCCTTCGACGATGCATTCAAGCTGCATGTCCTGGCACAACGCAACCAAGGATTTGACGATTTTGAAGCTCGCAGGGTTGAGGTGGATGTCGGTCACAAACGTACGGTCAACTTTGAGCTTGGTCAGTGACAGCGCATGAATCTGGCTCAGGCTTGAGTACCCGGTGCCGAAGTCATCCAGGGAAATACCACAGCCTAGACTGCGGAACAACCCGATGGCCCGCTGGGTCTGGGCAAGGTCCTGAATCACCGCGGTTTCAGTAATTTCCAGATCCAGACACGACGGATCGAACGCGCTGTCTTTGATGGCCTGGACAATAACCTGAGCAGCCTCTTCCGACCCGCAATCATGGGCGGAAAGGTTGAACGAAAGGCGAATACCGGCAGGCCAGGACGATGCCGCCTCCAGCGCCTTGCTCAACAGTGGCACGGTCAAGCGGTTAACCATGCCGATACGTTCGGCGATGGGAATGAACTCACTGGGCGGCACATTCCCCAACTCAGGACTCCGCCAACGAGCCAGTGCCTCGAACGCGACGGTTCGCTGGCTATGAATATCGACGATGGGCTGGAACACCACGTGAAACTCTTCATTCAGGTTCGCCCTGCGCAGCGCTTGTTCGGTCAAACCCTGCTGACTCAGTTGCTGACGATGTACACCGGAGAACATGCACACCGTGCCCGGTCGGTTGCGCTTGCTTTGGTAAAGCGCGTAGTCAGCGTATTCGTAAACTTCGGTTTCGCTGACGGCCAGGTCGGGAAAGGTCGCGATGCCCATCGAAGCGCTGATCTGGATCGGAATATCCACCAGCAGAAAAGGCTCACGCATCCGTGCACAGATCAGCTCACCGAAAGCGCGCAACTGCTCGTCGCTTTTGGCATCGGTCATGATCAACGCAAATTCGTCTCCGCCCAGTCGAGCCAGATGTACGCCATCGTTCAATAAGCCCGTCAAACGTTGGCCCACTTGATACAGCAGCTTGTCGCCAATGCTGTGGCCGTAGAGATCATTGACCGGTTTGAAGCCGTCCAGGTCGATCAAGCCGACCGCCAGGCGCGCATCCTGTACCCGAGCGTCTTCAAGCAAGATGTCGAGCAAAGAAAAAAACTGTCGACGATTGGCCAGGCCGGTCAGGCTGTCCATATTGGCAAGGCGGCGGTTCTCGTTACTGAGCCTTTCAGTGCTGGCCTGCATGTTGACCAGTCGCTTGAAGTCGCCGTACTGGGCCTTGAGGATCACGAGCATCGCGATGGAAACCAGCACGACATCAATCGCGGTCGCAATAAATGTGATGTTGTTGGTCGAGGCGAAGAACACCACGAACGCCGTATTGACCACGACCGTGGTTGCCAGCGCCGCAGGAAGCAAATGCATCATGCAGAAGATGCAGGCGATGACCGTAATCGCCATGAAGAAGGCGACATGAGCCTGACCGTAGCTGTCGCCATAAGGAAACAGCGCCAGCGACCAGGCTGTAAAGCCCGCAGCAACGAGTGGCGCCAGGCGATTTGTGCGTTTCAGGGCGGTCAGCATCTGTGCCGGACTGGCAATGCGTGTGCGCGTACGCCACCACTCCACGGCGCGGATAACACCGAATACCGTCATGACCAGCGGGCAATAAACCGCCAGCCAGGCCGGGGCAGCTGAGTAATGAGTACCCGCTAGCACCAGCGTATTGACCAGCAGGATGAAGTACATCATCGGCAGTTGCCGGGACAACGCGATGTATTGGGCTTTGACCAATCCAGGGTTGTCTTGAGGCACAGACATGAGCGCTCGCAAATTGGCGAACAAGGATTTATTCATCAGGCGTGACTCTGAAAGTTCAACCAGTTATAACCGACCAGATATCCCTTCCAGTTTTGGTCAAGTACATCGATAGACCGTGCACTTATCTATTCGTGTCGGCAGCGCGAGCGGTTTGTGCACGTCTTCCGATGAATGGTGGCATTTTGACTGTAGACCATGATTTTCAAATCAGCACAGACTCAGCCAACCAGGCTTCAAACTCTTCCAGCGGCATCGGTCGGCTAATCAGATAGCCTTGCCCGGTGTCACACCCTGCCTCGCTCAGGAACGCCAGTTGCTCGACGGTTTCGATACCTTCGGCGGTGACGGTGTAGCCCAGCGCATGCCCCAGCTCTATGACGGCCTGAGTGATGGCGACGTAGGCTTTGTCATGAGGCAGACCGGAAATGAACGTGCGGTCTATTTTCAGGTTGTCGATGGGCAAATCTTTCAGGTAAGCCAGAGAGGAATAACCGGTACCAAAATCATCAATGGCTACGCTCAGGCCCATGTTGCGCAGTTGACTCAGCACCGTGTGCGCCAGCTCCTGACGATTCATGATCAGGCTTTCGGTGACCTCTACCTCCAGCGCCCAGGCGGGCAAGTCATAGCGCGCCAGGGCCAGCCGTACGTCCTCGACAAAATCGCTGCGTTCTATTTGCATGACGGCCACGTTGATTGCCACGTGCTGGTTGTACTGCCCGGAGTCGAGCCAGAGCCTCGACTGCCTGCACACCTGGTCGAGCACCCATTGGCCGATCGAGACGATCAACCCTGTGCGCTCAGCCAGCGGGATGAAATCGGCAGGCGACACCAGACCCAGCGTCGGGCTGCGCCAGCGAATCAATGCCTCTGCGCCTTCGACCTTGCCAGTTCTCAGATCGCGCTTGGGCTGGTACCAGACTTCAAATTCATTGCGCTCAAGCGCCTGACGTATCGCTGCCTCCAGCGCCACCCGCGCCTGAATCAGGGTGGTCATATGCGGCTGGTAGAAACAGAAATCGTCACGACCGGCCTCTTTGGCGGCGTACATTGCCGTATCGGCCTGGGTCAGAAGCGCCTGGGCCGTGGTGCCGTTTTCCGGATACATCGTGACGCCGATACTGGCAGTCACTAACGCGGCGGTCCCGTCCAGATCGAATGGCTTGTGCAGCGACTGCAGGATCCTGCCCACCACCGGTACCACGTCCGCCTCGCACTCAAGCCCGTCAAGGATAAAGCCGAACTCGTCGCCACCCAGTCGAGCGACAACATCCCCAAACCTTGCTGCGTCGACGAAGCGGTGGGTGGCCTGCTGCAACAACAGATCGCCCATCGGGTGGCCCAGGCTGTCGTTGACCATCTTGAAGCCATCCAGATCCAGCATCAGCACGGCCATGCAGTTGTTCTGACGTTTGGCCTGCTCGATGCCCTGGATCAGTTGCGTGTGAAACAACACACGGTTAGGCAAGCCGGTCACCGAGTCGAAGTGAGCCAGCCGCTCAAGCCCGCGTTCGGCTTCTCTACGAACCGTAACGTCTCGCACGATCGCGTAAGTCACCAGCTCTTGCGCCAGTTGCATGGTGCACAGCGTCACCTCGGTTGGAAACACGCTGCCATCCACACGTTTGTGATCCCACTCGAAACGCAGCGAGCCCTCAC
Organism: Pseudomonas syringae group sp. J309-1; assembly: GCF_032582135.1. NCBI lineage: Bacteria > Pseudomonadati > Pseudomonadota > Gammaproteobacteria > Pseudomonadales > Pseudomonadaceae > Pseudomonas > Pseudomonas syringae group sp. J309-1. The sequence continues at coordinate 8,941 of NZ_JAWHNU010000018.1, forward strand.
GTTCTACTTCGACTCGAAGCGCTGCGGCTTTGACTACCGAGGACTGCCCGTCAGGCTGGAACTGTGGAGAGATGTCGGCCACGGTGACACTGGGGAACGAGTCACCCTCGAACCCCAAGGCCTTCATTGCGGCAGTGTTACCCAGATTGATCCGCCCATCCTGGCCCCTGATCCAGATGGGGTCCGGTGAACGCTCGAACAACATGCGGAAGCGATCTTCACTTTGTATCAGCGAAGAGGTCACAACTTCCCGCTCGGTAATCTCTTTACACAGCTCGGCGTTTCGCCGCTGAATAAGTCGGTGATTCAGACTGGCCTGCAGAATGAAGAGGCTCAAGAGTATGGACGTCGAAATTGCCAGGAGGAAAAGCGAGGAATCAAGGATTGAACGTTCTACCCAACCGTTTTTGGGCTGGGCCGCCAACTGCCAGCGGCCACCGGGGATACTGACGTCGACCATGATCGGATCGCTGTCGAACAAAGCTGGATCACCATAAATCAACTGACCTGCAGCACCGAGGCCATCGTGGCCGCGCAACGCGATTTGCAGCCCTTCCTCCTCTTCAAGTCCGGCTGCCTTCAGCAAGGCGTCAGTACTGGTGACTACGGAAATAACGCCCCAGTAAGCCTCATGCTCCCGATGTGCAGAGAGGAAAACAGGACGGCGATAGATCAATTCCCTGCCCCCCTGATACAGCGTCAAGGGCCCGGCCAGCAACGCGGCCCCGGTCACGCGGGCTTTTTCTATCAGTGGGTACTGGTTGAGCAGGCTTCGATAGTCCAGGCCGATGATGCCTTCATTGCCTGCCAGGGGGTACGTATCCAGAATCACTTCATCGGGCGCGATGACGATGTTGCGAATGTAAGGCACAGCGTCAATAGCGCTGTGTGCCATACGCCTGAAATGCTGAGGCGAGATACTCCCGTCAATACTGATCAGTTGAGCAATGCCTTCGGTGCCGCTGAACGCAAATCGCACACGCTCCGCCAGTTGCGTGCCGAGACTGCTGAGTTGAAGGGCCAGGCCTGCCCGATCGTTATCACGGTGACGTGCATTATCCAGTGCCCCCAGGCCATAGGATAGAAATGCGCCGATGAGCAGCACCCCGAGAGGTAAAAAGAAGGTGCTATACGAGCCCTTGTCACGGCTCGCTGGTGCCTGGGCTTTACTCACATGCTGCCATCCGGTTGGGTAATTCAAAGAACATTAATACCCGATGCACTATCCGCGCTCGCGCAGGACAGTGGCTGATAGCTCAAGGGCAATGTATCCGTATGAGTGCATATCGTCATCGACCAGAATGACAGATCCTTTAGAGACATTTTCAACTATCAATTTGGACGATGATGGGTAGTAATCGCATTGACTTCTTAATAAATACCAGCGGCGTAGCATTGCCTCCATACCGAGTTAACAACTAACCGATCTGGAGCAACTACCATGAAAACTTCAAACGTGATTTTTGGCTTTACCTTCTCCCTGCTGGCTGCAAGTGCTTTCGCCCTTCCAGCCATAAATGTACAAAACCAGTTGAACGCCCCGATAGTTGCTGAAGGCGGTTCGGATCATGTCGGTGCAAACCGTGTAGCTGCTGACGGTGCTGACCGCGTAGGTGCAAACCGTGTAGCTGCTGATGGTGCTGACCATGTCGGTGCAAATCGCGTCGCTGCTGATGGTGCTGACCATGTCGGTGCAAATCGTGTAGCCGCTGATGGTGCTGACCGCGTAGGTGCAAACCGTGTAGCCGCTGATGGTGCTGACCATGTCGGTGCAAACCGTGTAGCCGCTGACGGTGCTGACCATGTCGGTGCAAATCGTGTAGCTGCTGACGGTGCTGATCGCGTAGGTGCAAATCGCCTAAGCTGATTTCTGATCTGCTTTTCTACAGCCCGGCTTAGTGCCGGGCTTAATTTTGTCCGTAATAAAGTTGTTTCACTCAGCACATATATACAAAGTTATAATCACCCCGTTATTAAACACGATAATTGGATCCAATTATCATTAGCCATTCTCCTCGACAAGTATGACGTCTGATCACAAACCGGCACACTAAAAAGCCTGATCAAACAACTGCTTGAAACTTTGTCCTGCTTTTTGACAGTCGGCCATTAAGGTTCGAAAGTCAGTGCCGATAGGGTGTTGTACAGATGCCCTCGCTGCCTTAAAAAAATAATGCTCCGGCTGTGATTGATCTTCAAAGCAAAAAATTCGTGGAGAAACACAATGAACAGCTGGTTTGCCAACATCAGCGTCAACATGAAGCTCGCCCTTGGTTTTGGGCTGGTGCTTGTTTTTACTGCCATTCTTGCTCTGACTGGCTGGAACAGCCTGAGCAAACTCATCGACCGTAGTAACTGGATGAGTGACATCACCGAACTCAATGCCCAATTGACCAAATTGCGGGTCGCGCGCCTGCAATACATGGTTGCCGACGGCGACGACGCCGTGGCTCAGAGCGTTCAGGTCGCTTTGGACGGCTTCAAGGCACAGCAGGAAAAACTGCTGAAAAGCTTCAAGAGCCCGGAAAACATTGCGCTATTGAAGCAATTGAGCACCGTAATCGCCGAATATGAAAAAGGCCTCGCTGACATGCGCTCTGGCTACAAGGCCAGCAACAGCGCGCGCGATTCAATGGGCGGCCATGCAGACAAAGGCACCGCGCTGATTGATCAGCTTTACGCAGACGTACTGAGCCTCGGCGCAGAAGACGAGCGCCGCTTCGAGCAGTATCAAGCCATCAGCAAGGTCAAACAGGACCTGATGCTGGCGCGTTACGCGACGCGTGGTTACACCGGCAGCACCACTCCGGAGAACGAACAGAAAGCATTGAGCGAGATCGAGAACGCAATCAAAGGCCTGCAGGCTACACAGTCAACATTCAGCGGCGTACAAGCTGACCGCCTTAAACAGCTGGAAGCCGAACTGGGTGAGTACCGCAATTCATTGATGGCCTTCAAGACCACCATTGGCAACCTCGCTGTGCTGCGCAAGAACATGACGACCCAGGGCGCGACCATCGTCAAACTCAGCGATGACATGTACAAAATCCAGCTGGACCGCCGTGACATCGAGAGCGCCGACGCCCGCAATATGCAGCTGATCTGCACCTTGCTTGCACTGGTGCTGGGTGTATTGGCAGCAATTATCATCACCCGTCAGATTACTCGTCCGCTGAGAGACACCCTGGAAGTTGTGGAGCGCATCGGTTCTGGCGATCTGTCGCACACCATGGTGGTGACCCGTCGCGATGAATTGGGCGAGCTGCAACAAGGCATTCAGCGCATGGGCACCACGCTGCGCGACCTGATCGGCAATATTCGTGACAGCGTTGTGCAAATTGCCAGCGCCGCTGAAGAGCTGTCTGCCGTTACTGAACAGACCAGCGCCGGTGTGAACAGCCAGAAGGTCGAGACCGATCAAGTAGCCACCGCGATGCACGAAATGTCGGCCACGGTGCAGGAAGTGGCGCGTAACGCCGAACAGGCCTCTCAAGCAGCATCGGTCGCCGATAAAGAAGCTCGTAACGGTGACAAGGTTGTTGGCGAAGCCATTGTGCAGATCGAGCGTCTGGCAGCTGAAGTGGGCCGCTCCTCCGACGCGATGACCCAGCTTGAACAGGAAAGTGACAAAATCGGCAAGGTCATGGACGTGATCAAGGCCGTTGCCGAACAAACCAACCTGCTGGCGCTCAACGCTGCGATCGAAGCAGCACGTGCCGGTGAAGCCGGACGTGGCTTTGCGGTGGTGGCTGATGAAGTTCGCGGCCTGGCGCAGCGCACTCAGAAGTCCACCGAGGAAATTGAAGCCCTGGTCGCCGGTTTGCAGAACGGCACCCGTCAGGTTTCAAGCATCATGCTCAGCAGCCGTGAGCTGACCGAAAGCAGCGTAACCCTGACTCGTAAGGCTGGTACCTCGCTGGAAAGCATCACCCTGACGGTTTCCAACATTCAGGCGATGAACCAGCAGATCGCCGCAGCCGCTGAAGAGCAAAGTGCAGTGGCCGAGGAAATCAGCCGCAGCATCATCAACGTACGAGATGTTTCCGAGCAGACCGCTTCGGCCAGCGAAGAAACCGCCGCATCCAGCGTTGAACTTGCCCGCCTGGGCAATCAGCTGCAAATGCTGGTCAGCCACTTCAAGGTCTGACCCTCGGCAAGCAGTCGCCACACACCTCAAGCCCGGCTATTTGCCGGGCTTGAGCGTTTCTGAAGTTCATACTTTCGATACGCCCTTTAGATTTGAGAGTGGTCGTGGGACCGGCTTTAGCAGGGAAGAGGCCAACACAGCCACTGGATATCAATTGTCAGAAATTTCTGACTTTCCGATCAAAACCAGCCAGCCGGGTAACAGGCATCACGCCAAGCAGGTAGACAATCGATACTTGCTTGACGCCGCTTGACTCAAGGTACCGGCTCTCCACTCCCTACCGATAGACGCGCATTATTAAGGGCTTTGCCACATAATCGTCGGGCTTTCTCCACTGCAAGGTCTATCTTCACATGCCAAAAATTCTTTCCTGCCTGCTCGGCGCTGTCCTTTCTTTCTCTCCTGTGGCGCTGGTCAGCGCCGCGACGGTAGCCAAGCCAGTTTCTCTGGTCGTCCTCAGTTCCGGCGGCATCATGGGCGCGTTCAACGCGATAAGCAGCGATTATGAGCAGCGCACGGGCGTGCGTCTGGTGGCGGAGGCTGCGCCGTCAATGGGTGCTACGCCCCAAGCGATACCTAACCGCCTGGCTCGCAATGAACCTGCCGACGTTGTTCTCATGGTTGGCTCAGCACTGGATAAACTGATCAAGAACGGCCAGATCGATCCCAAGAGCCGCGTCGATCTGGGGAAATCCTACATTGCCATGGCCGTGCGTCACGGTGCCCCCAAGCCTGATATCAGCACCATGGAAGCCTTCAAGCAGACGCTGGTTGATTCAACCTCCATCGCTTATTCAGACAGTGCCAGCGGCGTTTACCTGTCCCGTGTGCTCTTCAATCAGATGCATATCGGTGAGCTGATGCAGACCAAAAGCCGCATGATTCCTGCTACCCCGGTGGGTGAAGTGGTCGCACGTGGTGAGGCCCAGCTTGGCTTTCAGCAGTTGAGCGAACTCAAGCAGGTTGAAGGCATCGACATCGTTGGTTTGATTCCCGATCAGGCTCAACAAATGACCCTGTATTCAGGCGGGGTTTCTTCGCGCAGTACTCATCCGGAACAGGCTAAACAGCTGCTGGAATACCTGGGCTCGCAGGCTGCAGCTGACGCGATCAAAAAAAGCGGGCTGGATCCCGTGGCGAAGTAACGGCTCATTATTGCCTGAGCTGACGCAATTTGTAGGAGCTGCCTAAGGCTGCGATGACGGCGTGTCAGGGAAAAAACATCGCAGCCTTCGGCAGCTCCTACAAGGATATCGTCAAGCCAAAGACTTAGAGATCGTTCACACCACCAACTCAATCAGCTCGGCCCTTATGCCTTGCTCGTCGATATGCAGCAAAGCGGCTGAAATCGGTAATTTGAAACGCCGAGGGCCAGCGCTGCCCGGGTTGATGAATAACACACCGTCCCGCTGTTCGATCAGCGGTTTGTGAGAGTGCCCCACGACGACGACCCGTATATCGTCCGGTAAGGATTGGGGGACATCAGCCGGAATGTGGGTGACGTATATCCCGATGCCTGCCACGCGCAGCACCGCCGAATAAGGCACGTCGCTGGCCCATGCATCGTCCTGGTCGTTATTGCCGCGTACAACAGTCAGCGGCGCGATGGCGCTCAAGGTTTCCAGAATAGAGGCCTTGCCAATGTCACCGGCATGAATCAGTTGCTCACAGCCTTTGAGTGCGTCCAGAGCCTGCGGGCGCAAAAGGCCGTGCGTATCGGATATCAGGCCAATTTTCATCGTGGATACTCGGTCTTTTTGAAGATGGAAGTACGAGGATATCGATAATCAGCACGACCGCACACCTGCAAAATCCCGAGCTTTGCGCCGCCCGGTCATTCGTCAAACACGTCCGAATGGCTTATTGACAAACATCAGGCGGACTGCAAATATCGCGAAAAGTTGTACGACGACAGATAACAAAAATAACAATAATCAGGGAATCACACGTATGACGAACCTCGTTCGCACCCCGCAATACTCGCGCGTCAAGCGGCCCGTACACTCAGTGTCCAGCGGTAGCTTTTGCTCGCGTTCCCGATCAAGTCCGGGATCCCCCCTCTTTTATCAAATTCGCTGACGGTTAATCCGTTTCGAAGTGAAGACTCGTCTGCAGTAGCGGCCCGAGTCTGAAGCCCCAGCATGGGGGCACCTTGCACTTTTCCACAGGACAGGCCGTTCAAGTGCCGGAGGAGAAGTGCTTTGTCAAAAAAATGGGAGCACTACAATAATGAGATCTAAAAACAAGCGTTCGCTGGCCCTTCTCGGGCTGGGCACCATGAGCCTGACGTTCCCGCTGATGGGCATGGCCGAAGGTTTTGTAGACGACACCAAAGCGACGCTGACTTTTCGTAATGCCTACTTCAACCGTAACTTCGTCGACCCGGCGAATGCACAGAGCAAGGCGGAAGAGTGGACGCAAAGTTTTATTCTTGATGCCAAATCCGGGTTCACTCAAGGCGTAGTTGGTTTCGGGATCGATGTTCTGGGCATGTACTCGGTGAAACTCGATGGCGGCAAAGGCACAGGCGGCACACAACTGCTGCCGATCCACGATGACGGTCGTCCGGCCGATGACTTTGGACGCCTGGGTGTCGCGGCCAAAGCCAAGGTTTCCAAAACTGAATTGAAAGTCGGCGAGTGGATGCCGGTTCTGCCAATCCTGCGCTCGGATGACGGCCGTTCGCTGCCACAGACGTTCCGTGGCGGGCAGATTACCTCCAAAGAACTCGATGGCCTGACCCTGTACGGCGGTCAGTTCAGGGGCAACAGCCCGCGTAACGATGCGAGCATGGAAGACATGTCGCTCAACGGTCGGGGCGCTTTCCAGTCTGACCGCTTCAACTTTGGTGGCGGTGAATACGCCTTCAATGAAAAGCGCACTCAAGTCGGCCTGTGGTACGCCCAACTCGAAGACATCTACAACCAGAAGTTCATCAACGTGCTGCACAGCCAGCCTATTGGTGACGTGACGCTGGGCGCGAACCTGGGTTACTTCTGGGGTAATGAAGACGGCAACAAACTGGCTGGCGATCTGGACAACAAAACCGCATACGCTTTGTTGTCTGCCAAATACAAGGGCAACACCTTGTACGTGGGCCTGCAGAAAGTCAGCGGTGATGACGGCTGGTTCCGGGTCAACGGGACGAGCGGCGGCACGCTGGCAAACGATAGCTACAACGCCAGCTATGACAACGCCAAGGAAAAATCCTGGCAACTGCGTCACGACCTTGACTTCGCCATCTTCGGCGTGCCCGGCATGACTTTGATGAACCGCTACATCAGCGGTGACAACGTCCACACTGGCGCGATCACCGATGGCAAGGAATGGGGTCGCGAATCAGAACTGGCGTACACCGTACAAAGCGGCACGTTCAAGAGCCTGAACTTCCGGTGGCGCAACTCTTCCATCCGTCGCGACTTCAGCACCAACGAGTTCGACGAAAACCGGGTATTCATCAGTTATCCGCTGTCGCTGCTTTAAGCAACAAACTCTACTCCCTGTAGGAGCTGCCGGAGGCTGCGAAGCATTTGTTCTGACACACCGCCATCGCAGCCTTCGGCAGCTCCTACAAGTATCCTGTTGGCCGGGCGACTGTGGTGTGTCAGAGATACAAGACGATCCCGGCGGTCGTTCGTCTTCGTTTCGCCAACCAGCCATCATTTCGACCTAAGTCGCGTTGACAAAGCCATACACGACTGCAAATAATCACCGGAAGTCATACGACAACAGATGACAACTAATAAGAATTGCAAGGGAATCTCATGACAACGACTCATACCGCCCAAACTCCCTTCAATCGCCTGCTACTGACAGGTGCAGCAGGCGGTCTGGGCAAGGTTCTGCGACAAAGTCTGCGGCCTTACGCCAAGGTCCTGCGACTGTCCGATATCAGCGAAATGGCCCCCGCCGTTGACGCCAGCGAAGAAGTACAACACTGCGATCTCTCCGACAAGCAAGCCGTTCATCAACTGGTTGAAGGTGTAGACGCAATCCTGCATTTCGGCGGCGTCTCGGTAGAGCGTCCGTTTGAAGAGATCCTCGGTGCGAATATCAGCGGTGTCTTCCATATCTACGAAGCCGCCCGTCGCCACGGCGTGAAGCGTATTATTTTCGCCAGCTCCAACCATGTCATTGGTTTCTACAAGCAGGATGAGACCATCGACGCGCTCTCCCCTCGCCGTCCGGACAGTTACTACGGTCTGTCCAAATCATACGGCGAGGACATGGCCAGCTTCTATTTCGACCGCTACGGCATCGAAACCGTGAGCATCCGCATTGGCTCGTCGTTCCCGGAACCGCAAAACCGCCGAATGATGAGCACCTGGCTAAGCTTCGACGACCTGACGCAACTCATCGAGCGCTCGCTGTATGCGCCGAACGTCGGCCACACCATCGTCTATGGTGCTTCCGCCAACAGCAACGTGTGGTGGGATAACCGTTACGCAGCCCACCTCGGCTACCACCCCAAGGACAGCTCGGAAGTTTTCCGGGACAAGGTTGAAGCGCAGCCGATGCCTGCTGCTGACGACCCGGCGATGGTTTATCAGGGTGGCGCCTTCGTTGCATCAGGCCCCTTCGGCGACGACTGAGAACCGATAAAAAAACAATAAAAGGACAGGGCGACATGGATGCTGAATTGATTCTCGACGCACAAAACGCCACGGGTGAAAGCCCGGTGTGGAGCGCCAGGGATAAGGCTCTTTATTGGGTTGATATCCCGGCGGGTAAGCTTCATCGCTGGGACTCGGCCCATGACAGCACCCAAAGCTGGAAAGCACCGCAAATGCTTGCCTGCATCGCTCGTTACGATAACGGCGACTGGATTGCCGGTATGGAAGACGGTCTGTATCGCCTGACCGAAAGCGCCGACGGCACCCTGAGCAGTCGTTCTCTGGCCAGCGTCGATCATGCGTTGCCTGGCATGCGCTTCAACGATGGACGCTGTGATCGCCAGGGCCGCTTCTGGGCCGGCACCATGTTGATGGACATGGCCGCAGGCGCATCGGTCGGCGCGATGTATCGTTACAGCGCAGGCCAGAGCGAAGCGCTCACGGCACAACTTACCGACTTCATCGTACCCAACGGCCTGGCGTTCAGCCCGGACGGCAAGACCATGTACTTGTCCGACTCGCACCCCAGCGTGCAAAAAATCTGGGCGTTCGATTACGACACCGACAGCGGCACGCCCCACAACCGCCGCCTCTTCGTGGACATGAACCACTATCTGGGCCGCCCTGATGGCGCAGCGGTCGATGCCGAAGGCTGCTACTGGATCTGCGGCAATGATGCGGGGCTGATTCACCGCTTCACACCGGCTGGCAAGCTTGACCAGTCACTGGTTGTGCCGGTGAAGAAACCCACTATGTGCGCCTTCGGCGGATCGAATCTGGACACGCTGTTCGTGACCTCGATTCGTCCCGGTGGCGACATCAGCGACCAGCCACTGGCCGGTGGCGTCTTTGCCCTGAGACCCGGAATCAAAGGCTTGGAGGAGCCTGCCTTCAAGGGCTAATGCATCACACACAAATCCACCAGCACCACAAAAACAACAAAACTGGAGTTATCCATGGATTTCAAACGCAAGCTTCTCATCGCTGCACTCCCGCTGGCCTTCTGTATGTCGGGCCTGGCTCAGGCAGAAGTCAAAATCAAATTCGCCGAAGTTCACCCCGCCGGTTATGCCCCGGTAGTGGCCGAACAGAACATGGGCAAAAAGCTCGAAGAGCAGTCCAAAGGCGAGATCAGCTTCAAGATGTACGCCGGTGGTGTGCTCGGCTCAGAGAAAGAAGTGGTTGAGCAGGTACAGAGCAACGCCATCCAGATGACCCGCGTCAGCCTGGGCATCGTGGGTCCCGTGGTGCCTGACGTGAACGTCTTCAACCTGCCGTTCGTATTCCGCGATCAGGCGCACATGCGCACCATCATCGACGGTGAAATCGGTCAGGAAATTCTCGACAAGATCACCAACTCGAACTTCAACATGGTCGCACTGGCGTGGATGGATGGCGGCACTCGCAACCTCTACACCAAAAAGCCGGTACGTCAGATCTCTGACCTCAAAGGCATGAAGATCCGTGTTCAAGGCAACCCGGTGTTCATCGAGACCATCAATGACATGGGCGGCAACGGTATCGCCATGGCCACTGGCGAGATTTTCAGCGCTTTGCAGACTGGCGTTATCGATGGTGCCGAGAACAACCCGCCGACTTACTACCAGCACAACCACTATCAAAACGCCAAGTTCTTCACCATCACCGAGCACTTGATCCTGCCTGAGCCGATCGTGATGGCCAAAGACACCTGGAACAAGCTCAAGCCTGACCAGCAGGCACTGGTAAAAAAGCTGGCCCGTGAGGCACAGGCTGAAGAACGCGTGCTGTGGGACAAATCTTCTGCTGATGCCGAAACCAAACTCAAGGCCGCAGGCGTGGAATTCATTACCCTGACGCCTGAGCAGAAGAAAGCCTTCTACGACGCCACCCAGCCGGTTCGCGACAAGTTCGGTGCACCTTACAAAGACTTGATCAGCCGTATCGAGGCTGTGCAAACCGACGCATCCCTGGCCGCCAAAAACTAAGCAGCCTGACAAGCCAGTCCGATAACGCCGCGGGGGCGAGCGCAAGCTCGCTCGCCGCCGCAGTGGTGAGCCTCCATGAAAAATACGCTGCTACGTCTCAACGATGTTCTTTATCGGGTCTGCATTGGAATCGCCGGTATGTCGATTCTGATCATGACGCTGATTATTCCATGGGGCATTTTTGCCCGTTATGTCCTGGGCAGCGGCTCCAGTTGGCCAGAACCCACTGCCATCCTGTTGATGGTTGTATTCACCTTCTTCGGAGCTGCAGCCAGCTACCGTGCCGGGGCACACATGGCCGTCTCGATGGCCGTCGATCGTATGCCCGCTCAGGTGCGCAAAATAGCTGCGGTGGTGGTGCAGGTTCTGATGGCCACCGTTGCCCTGTTCATGATCATCAAAGGCTTCAAGCTTTGCGGTACGACCTGGAATCAATACATCGGGGAGTTGCCCTTCCTGCGTGTTGGCATCTCCTACCTGCCGATTCCGATTGGCGGCATCGTGACCCTGATTTTCGTCCTTGAAAGACTGTTTCTGGGCGACCAAAGCCACCGGGCTGTCATGCGGTTCGACGTGATTGAAGAAAGTGAAGGGGCCGCATAAATGGACGCTCTTATACTGTTAGGCAGCTTTATCGCGCTGATCCTGATCGGCATGCCGGTCGCTTACGCGCTGGGGCTTTCAGCGCTGATCGGCGCATGGTGGATCGAGATTCCCGCAGACGCACTGATGATTCAGATCGCAGGGGGCGTGAATAAATTCTCGCTATTGGCGATCCCGTTCTTCGTCCTCGCGGGTGCGATCATGGCCGAAGGCGGCATGTCTCGAAGGCTCGTGGCGTTTGCTGCGGTACTGGTCGGTTTCGTGCGCGGCGGCCTGTCGCTGGTGAACATCGTTGCATCGACGTTCTTCGGCGCTATCTCCGGCTCCTCGGTCGCGGACACCGCCTCGGTAGGTTCGGTACTGATTCCGGAAATGGAACGCGCAGGTTATCCCCGTGACTACTCCACGGCCGTGACGGTCAGCGGCTCGGTTCAAGCCTTGCTGACACCGCCGAGCCACAACTCGGTGCTTTACTCGCTGGCGGCGGGCGGCACGGTCTCCATTGCTTCGCTGTTCATGGCCGGTATCGGTCCGGGTCTGCTGCTCAGCGCGGTGATGATGGGCCTGTGCATGATCTTCGCCCGCAAGCGCAACTACCCGAAAGGTGAAGTGATCCCGTTGCGCCAGGCGATCAAAATCGCCGGTGAAGCACTCTGGGGTCTGATGGCCATGGTCATCATCCTCGGCGGTATCCTGTCGGGTATTTTCACGGCGACCGAGTCGGCGGCGATTGCCGTGGTCTGGTCGTTCTTCGTCACCATGTTCATCTACCGCGACTACAAATGGCGTGACCTGCCCAAGCTGATGCACCGGGCGGCGCGTACCATTTCCATCGTGATGATCTTGATCGGTTTCGCCGCCAGCTTCGGTTACATCCTGACGCTGATGGAAATCCCGATGAAGATCACGACAGCGTTCCTGACGCTGTCGGATAACCGTTACGTGATCCTGATGTGCATCAACGTCATGTTGTTGCTGCTGGGCACCGTGATGGACATGGCACCGTTGATCCTGATCCTGACGCCGATCCTGCTGCCGGTGATCGTCGGTGTGGGCGTAGACCCTGTGCACTTCGGCATGATCATGCTGGTGAATCTGGGTATCGGCTTGATTACACCGCCGGTTGGCGCGGTGCTGTTCGTGGGTGCTGCGGTGGGTAAAGTCACCATCGAAGCCACCGTGAAAGCCCTGCTGCCGTTCTACGTAGCATTGTTCATGGTGCTGATGCTGGTGACCTACATCCCTGCAATCTCCCTGTGGTTGCCGAGTGTGGTGTTGTAAGAAACACCGATGATCCAGGGTTGGAACGATGATTTGTGGGAGCGAGGCTTGCCCGCGATAAGGTACACACCGATCGCGAGCAAGCTCAGCTCCCACCGTTGCCTGGATTCGCGCCCCCCAGCCAAGGAGGCTGGTTGCTCATGTCTGCTCCTGCTTTGTTTCCCCGCCACATCGCTGTATTGCTCCTCGCCCTTCTCGCCTGTGCTTTTGCAGGCAATCACATCGCCGCGCGTATCGCCTTCGATCATGACACCGGCCTGCTGCTGGCGATTTTGTGTCGATCGGGCGTGACCTTGCTGGTCCTTACTGGCCTGGTGCTCTGGCAGCGGGAACGCCCGAACCTGACCGCCAGAACGTGGCGCTGGCAACTCCTGCTGGGCGTGCTGATTGCGGCACAAAGTTTCTGCATCTACTCGGCTGTTGCTCGCATTCCAGTCGCGCTGGCGTTGCTGATCGCCAACGTGGCTCCCATCCTGTTGGTCTTGCTCACATGGGCGTTAGGCGGCGCAAGGCCGACCGCTCGTGCCGCGTTGCTGATGGGTTTTATTCTGATTGGTCTGGTCTTTGCGCTGGACGTACCAGAGCGCCTGTCCAGCCAGCACAGTACCGAAGCTCAGTGGCTCGAAGGCATTGCCTTCGGCTTTGGCGCTGCCGGGGTTTTCGCCTGTGCGCTGTGGATAACAGACCATAAACTCTCGTCCTTACGCGGCACCGTACGCAGCATGCTGACCATGTTGATTGTGTTCAGCGCCGCTGCATTGGCGGGTTTCAGCGGCGTGCTGCCTGGAGGTGTTTCATTGCCATCCACCGCCACCGGCTGGACCGCACTGGCCTGTCTGGTCACGCTTTATGGCGTTGGGTTTTCCCTGCTGTTCATTTGCGTCAACCGTCTGGACATGGCCCGCAACGCGCCGGTGATGAACATCGAACCGGTGGCGAGTCTGTTGTTTGGCTGGTTAATCCTTGATCAATTGCTCAGCGGCGGCCAGATCATTGGCGGCCTGATCGTGGTCACCGGTATTGTGCTGCTGACCTGGCGGCGTAAAACGGCTTGAGCCCTCATCTGTACTCATACGGCGAATCATCATGCTCCCGGCAATCCTGACGCTTGAAGATGGCATCACCCGACTGACGCTCGCCCCGCAAACCGGCGGCAGCATTGTTAACTGGAATGTGATCGCCAGCGGCCAACCGCTACTGCGCCCCAGCAATGACGAAGCACTGGGTGCCGGGACTGCACGGAAGCTGGCCTGCTATCCGCTGGCACCGTGGTCCAACCGGATCAGCAACGGAGGCTTTGAAAGTCCCGATGGCTGGCTCGCGCTTGAGCCCAACAGCCCCAACGACGCGTTGCCGATTCATGGCAGCGCCTGGCAGCAGCCATGGGAGGTGATTGAGCAAAGTGCGCAACATGCCTGCCTGCAACTGAACAGCAGCATCCCTTTTGCTTATAGCGCGCAACTGCGCTTCAGCCTGCTGGACGGCACGCTGAGCATCACGCTGAAGGTGACCCATCTGGACGCGCGGGCCGCCTGGCACGGGCTGGGCTTGCATCCTTATCTGCCACGCACCGCCAACACCCGGTTACGGGCCACGGCGTCACAGGTCTGGCTGACCGATGAAGCAGGTCTGCCCACGCAACTTGAGAATCTGCCAGCCGAGTGGGACTTCAATGCGTTGAACAGCCTGCCGCACACCCGACTGGACAACGGCTTTACCGAATGGGATGGCAGCGCCCTGATCAGCCAGCCGGACCTGGGTTATGAGCTTGAATGCCGGGCAACGGGCAGTGAGTTCTTTCTGGTGTTCTGCCCGCCCGGGCTGGATTTTTTCTGCTTCGAGCCTGTTAGCCACCCGGTGAATGCCCACCATTTGCCGGGGCATCCAGGGTTGCGGCTGTTGCGACAGGGAGAGTCGGCTGAGCTGGGTTTCAGCCTGAGTTACCGCGCGCTGTAACAATTTCATTCAGGCGGATCGCAAATCCCTGTGGGAGCCGGGCTTGCCCGCGATGCTGGCGACTCGGTTTCAAAGCCATACCGCGTTATCGTTCATCGCGAGCAAGCTCAGCTCCCACAGGTGGGTAGCCTCTCAAGCTCATGCAAAACCTGTGCAGACTGTGTGAAAACCCTCAGACAAAAACAAACTGCGCGCGCTCACGTGAAATCTTTAAAAGTTTGTGTGGGTCACAGACCTCAAACTCACGTAGGAGCGCGGTTTTTTGAGCGTTTTTTAGCCAGCTAATTGGCTCGTAAGGTTTTCACACAGCCTGTGTGGGACCGAACTTATTCGGCAAAGGGCTGGCAGATTCAATACTTCTGTTGCCTGACATGACGCATTCGCGAATGAATTCGCTCCCACCGGGATCAACCCTTGCAGGCCAACATAGAACCTCCCGCAGACAACCGTCTCAGGCGGATCGCAAAATCCCTGTGGGAGCCGGGCTTGCCCGCGATATAGGCGACGCGGTTTCATGGCTATAACGCGTTATCGTTCTTCGCGGGCAAGCCTCGCTCCAATAGGGAAACGTATTCCAAACGATACGGCCAATCAAACCACCACGTAGTACTTGCGCACATACACCGTGCTTTCCCATGCGCAGCTCGCGCCTAGCGGAACAAACACGGTGTCGCCGGTGTTCACGATCAGCGCTTCGCCGTCTACACCGGTGAGCGTCACCTGACCTTCGATCAGATGCATCAACTCATGCACTTTGTGCGGTCGGCCGCCACGGGCATAAGGTGTCGAGTCCCAGACGCCGATGCGCAGGGAGCTGTTCGAGGCTTCATAGGCGTTGTGTGAGCGGCACTGAGGCGTCGGGCCAATCAGGATGCTGGCCTCGGGGGCTGCCGAAGGTGCCAGTGGAACTCGCTTGTCGATCCAGGTCAGCGCCGGTTGCGTCGATGGCGCGGAGTCACTGATTGCGCAAAAAGCCCAAAGGCTGCCATCTGCCGCATCAACCTGACAGGCGACTCCCTGCTCCACTACAACGCTTTCGCCGGGGCCGACTTCGAGGGTTTCACCGTTAACGTGCAGGCTGACGCGCCCGCGGTGGACCACCAACATTTCCGTGAATGGATACGATTGACTGCTACGTACGCCAATGGCGCTGACCAATCCGGCACTTACGCCATCATCAGCGACATAAGCGATATCGCGCACGTCGGCAAACGGATCGCCAGCGCTCAAAGCACCGCGCTTCAACGGTGCATCGGTTTGACTGCCGTCAGCGCGGACCAACAACAAAGCTTTTAGCTGTGACATTAAACACTCTCCGGATTAGCCAACGGCCTGGGTGACTAGGGCAAACTGTGCGACGCCAGCAGTGGCCTGCGGAGCCTTGCCTTTAGCCATTTGTGTGACGCTGTCGACAGCTTTAAGACCTGCAGCATCCAGCCAGTCTGCCAAGCCGCTATTCGTAGGAATATCGATACGCACAAAGGAATACGGCACTCGCGACAGCAACTGACTGATCAGGTACCTGGCCTGCTCTACGTTTTGAGCGATCACCGGGCCGATGCACAGGCCGCGACCAAAAGGGCGCAATAGAGCAAACGCCTGTAATTGCCCATTGCGCTCGATAGCTGCCGAGTGTTCTACGCTCGGCAGCAGGTCTTTGAGGACCGCAGTGCGATCAAGCCCGCTGCCCACGTTGGCCAACTCGAACAGGCGCTTGTAATCCGCCTGGCCCACTGAGCGGCAGCTTTCGCTGAACGCGAGCGCGGGCGCTGACGGTGCTTCGGCTGGAGCCTGACCCTGACGTTGTTCGACGCTGCCGAAATCAACAAATCCCAAACTGGCGTACAGCGGGGCTCCGGCCAGGGTCGCGTTGAGAACAGGAATACGAGGTGTGGCGGCCTCAATCGCCAGGTTCATCAGTTGCCGACCAATCCCCTTGCCCTGATATTCGTCGCTGACGATCACCAGACCAATGGTTGAGAAATCCCCCTGATGGCAAGTGAATGCACTGCCGATCACCCTCCCCTTGTCTTGCGCAACGAAACCCTCGCTAACGCGTTGCAGCATCGCCCAGTCCTCACGACGATGCGGCCATTTCAACTGCACTGAAAGTTGGTGTGCAGCATCCACATCGGCCGCAGTCATAGGGCGATAGGAACATGAAGAACGTTGCGAGTCAGCCATGAAAAGCTCTCCGGTCAAAGGGGCACTAATGCCTGTATCCCATCTGTTTACCGCTCATGGCAAGAGCCCCGGAACGATTCGGCAGATTGCGCAAAGCGCGCTGCCGTTTACCACAGTTACTGCTTAAATCGACACTAAGGTCGGCAGCAAATGCTTGGGCTTTTTTCCTAGGATGGACGTCTCGCTTTTTATCGGCTGGAGTCCTTCATGGATAGCTTTGATCCTCGTCAAATTTCTGTTCGCAGCGCGCACTTCATCGGCGGTCATTATCGCGATGCCCAGTCAGGCATGGACGTCTCACGCCCCTCCGACGGGCAGGTCTACGCCGGGCTGCCGATTGCTGACGCGGACATGGTGGACGAAGCCGTCAGTAATGCCTGGCAGGCGTTCAAGCACAGTGACTGGGCCAGCCGCCCGCCTCGCGAGAGAGCCCGGGTCATGCGTCATTGGGCCGACTTGATTGAAGCCGATGGCGCGATCCTGGGGCCACTGGAAGCCGTCGGTTCGACGCGTCCCCACAAAGACGTGCTCGCCTGGGACATTCCTTATGTCGCCGAAGGGATTCGTTTTTTCGCCGAGCTGGCAGACAAGCATGGCGGCGAAGTGGCGGCGACTCAAAGCGACCGGCTGGGCATGCAGATCGCCGAACCTTACGGCGTGATTGCCGCCATTGCACCGTGGAACTTTCCGCTGAGTATGGGCCATTGGAAAGTCGCCCCGGCGCTGGCAGCGGGTAACGCCGTAGTGCTCAAACCTTCGGAACTGACGCCATTTTCCAGCCTGCGCTTTGCCGAGTTGGCCGTGCAGGCCGGGCTCCCTGCCGGGATGTTCAACGTGGTTCAGGGTGACGGACGCACCACAGGCGACGCGCTGTGTCGTCATCCGCGCATCTCGAAAGTAACCTTCACCGGTTCGACGGCCACAGGCTCCAGCATCATGTCCACTTGCGCACTGGTCGGCCCCAAACCCGTGACACTGGAGCTGGGCGGTAAAAGCCCGCAACTGGTGTTTGCTGACGTGCCTGATCTGGCCAAAACCGCACGCACCGTTGCGCTAGCCATTACCGGTAATGCCGGACAGGTGTGTGTTTCGGGTTCACGACTTTTGATAGAACGCTCGATCATGGCGCCGTTCATTGAGCATCTTCAGGGCTACTTCGCTTCTTTGCGCCCCGGCCCGACCTGGTCACCAGACGCCACGCTGCCGCCGATCATCTCCCATTTGCAGGGCAGCCGCATCGACAACATCGTCCAGCGTGCGCGCCAGGCCGGAGCCGAAGTGCTGGCCGGTGGCAGGCTGTTCGAAGGCATGGGCGGCGCTTATTACCAACCGACATTGCTGACCGCAGTGGACAGCCAAAGCCCGGCAGTCTGCGAAGAGATTTTCGGCCCAGTGCTGACCATTCAGGCATTCGACACCGAAGAACAGGCGCTGCAAATGGCCGAACACGACACCTATGGTCTGTGCGCAGGCGTGCATACGGCGGACCTGAATCGCGCGCTGCGACTGATTCGTAAACTGGAAGTCGGCACCGTCTGGGTCAACCGCTACGGGCGCAGCAACGACTACATCCTGCCGACCGGGGGCTATAAACGCTCCGGCATTGGCAAGGACCTGGGACGTGAAGCGTTTGAAGCCAATCTACGCTTTAAAAGCGTGTTGATCGATATCGCGGAGTAACAGCAATACGATTTCTGTGGGAGCCGGGCTTGCCCGGCTCCCACAGGAACTACGCAATTTCAGGACTATGTCTACAAATCAACGGGAGCAGCTTTCTGGCTGCTCCCGTTTTTTATTGGTTTGACGCAGTTTGTGCTGCGCTGGCACAGCATCTGTTCGGCTTCAGCACCATAAGTGCTCATAAAGGCACATAAACACGAGGCTCGCCCAAGGCTGGAGCGCTCCGCAAAGTGTGCTGAGGGCAACCCCTAAAACGGCGTTTTCTATCAAGCAGCCGACGCTTTTAACGTCATCTGCTGATTTCACGGTGTTGTAATGAAGGTGTGGTGCAGCGTTGCATCACGCGCTTTGAATCCGAAGCACAGAGATGCCTCGCCCAGACTTAACGAACTTCAGGACCGCACTCAATGAGCTTTCTTCGTCCCAAATTCATTACGTTCGATTGCTACGGTACGTTGACCAACTTCCACATGGGCGCCATGACCCGCGAACTCTTCGCGGACCGTGTCCCCGCTGAACGCATGGAAGAGTTCGTCAAGGATTTCTCCGCCTATCGCCTGGATCAAGTCATGGGCGACTGGGTGCCTTATGACGAAATCATCAAGACTGCGCTGGAGCGTACCTGTAAACGTTGGGGCATCGAATACCGCCAGGAAGGCCAGCTTTACTACGACGCGGTTCCAACCTGGGGTCCGCACGCCGACGTTCCGGCAGGTCTGGCAAAAATTGCCGACAAGATCCCTCTGGTGATTTTCTCCAACGCCAGCGACAGCCAGATCATGTCCAACGTGAACATGCTCGGCGCGCCGTTCCACAAAGTCTTCACCGCTGAACAGGCTCAGGCCTACAAGCCTCGCCTCCGTGCGTTCGAGTTCATGCTCGACAACCTCGGCTGCGGCCCGCAGGACGTGCTGCACGTTTCCTCCAGCTTCCGTTACGACCTGTTCCCGGCGCATGACATGAAGATCAAGAACCGCGCATTCGTTGCCCGGGGCCATGACGTGCCTGCCAACGAGTCCTATGGCTATCACACCATCAAAGACATCGGTGGCCTGCCTGCGCTGGTCGGTCTGTAAGCAGAAAAGCACTGGTCACCCAACGCCACAGGTAAGGACAGCACCATGCGAAGTGAATCCTACTGGCTTGATACCGCACCGGCATTTGCCGGGGCGCAGACCGGCGCGGTAGAGGGCCAGGTGGATGTCGCCATTGTCGGGGGCGGCTTTACCGGTCTTTCGGCAGCCCGCGCCCTGGCGATGAAAGGCGCAAGGGTAGCGGTCCTGGAAGCTGACCGGGTGATCGGCGAAGCGTCCGGGCGTAACGGTGGCCAGTGCAATACCGGCGTGGCTCAGGATTATTCAGCGCTGACCGCCAGTCTGGGCGCCGACCAGGCCCGCGCGTATTACCGGGCTTACGAAAGCGCTGTAAAGAGTGTCGTCGCGGTGGTCGAGCAGGAGCAGATTGCGTGTGACATGACCCGTAACGGCAAGCTGAAACTGGCCGCCAAACCGATGCACTTCGACGGCATGGCCCGCACCTGCGAGCTGATCCGTCGGGAAGTGGACGCGGACGTCGAGCTTCTGTCCGCGCAAGAAACCCGCGCCGAAGTGGACTCGGCTGAATTCCACGGCGGCTTGTTACAGCGCAACGGCGTGCAGATGCATGTAGGGCGCTTTGGTGTCGGGCTGGCCGATGCTGCCGTGCGTCACGGCGCACAGGTTTTCCAGAACGCCGCCGTAAAAAGCTGGAAAGCCAACGCTTCAGGCTATCTGCTCAACACGGCCAAGGGCTCTATTCAGGCCAAACAGATCCTGCTGGCGACCGGTGCTTGCCAGCATGGCGGTCCAGGCTGGTATCGACGGCGCATCGTGCCGGTGGGCAGCTTTGTGATTGTGACCGAGGTGCTGCCTCAAGCTTTGATTGATCAATTGCTGCCGCAGCATCGCGCCTATGTCACCAGCCGCATGATCGGCAATTACTTCCGCCTGACGCCGGATAACCGTTTGCTGTTTGGTGGCCGGGCGCGTTTTGCCATGTCCAATGCAACCTCTGACGCCAAGAGCGGCAAGGTATTGCGTGCCGCCATGGTGCAAATGTTCCCGCAACTGGCCAGCGCCAAAGTGGATTACTGCTGGGGCGGTCTGGTGGACATGACCTCCGACCGCTTGCCGCGTGCGGGTGAACATGAGGGCGTTTTTTACTCCATGGGCTACAGCGGCCACGGCGTACAGATGTCCGTCCACATGGGCCAGGTCATGGCCGACGTCATGGATGGCAATCCGCAAGCCAACCCGTGGCGTGAGCTTGACTGGCCAGCCGTTCCAGGACATTTCGGCACCCCGTGGTTCCTGCCGCTGGTGGGCGCGTGGTATCGATTTCAGGATGCCCGGCACTAGATTTTGCGCTTCACCGTCGTTGTGTGCGTTTCAAGGACGCTCCGGTCAACCGTGAGCAACTCATGCATTCCCTTAATCGACAGGTAGAACTGATATGGCTGACAACAAAGACGATTCCCCATTGATCTCAGGCCAGGACAGCCTGCGCGTATTCGAAGGGCTCAATCGCGGTCTTTCACGTCGTGATGCATTACGCATGCTGGGCGTTGCTGGCGTCGTCGCCAGCGGTGCGACGAGTCTGTTCGGTACCGCGGGCAAAGTCTTCGCCGACGAAGCGGCAGCGCCTGGCAAAGGCAAACCCGGTGGGCGTATTCGTGTAGCAGGCATGTCCAGTTCTACCGCCGACACCCTTGACCCCGCCAAAGGCGCACTGTCCACCGACTATGTTCGGCACTTCATGTTCTATAACGGCCTGACCCGCTTCGACTCCCATCTGGTGCCGCAGATGGAGCTGGCCGAGCGCATCGAAAGCGACGACGCCACCCTGTGGACCGTGACACTGCGCAAGGACGTTACGTTTCACAACGGCAAACCGCTGACACCTGCCGACGTGGTCTTCTCGCTGAACCGCCATAAAGACCCGCTGACCGGTTCAAAGGTCATGCCGTTGATGGCTCAGGTCAGTGAAGTCAAAGCCAGCGGTCCGAACGAAGTACAAATCCGCCTCAGCGCCGCCAACGCCGAGCTGCCGTCGATTCTGGCGGTATCGCACTTGTTGATCGTTCCGGAAGGCACCACCGACTTCAATCAGGGCATCGGCACCGGACCGTTCAAGGTCAAGGAGTTCAAACCGGGCGTGCGCTCGATCAGCGTGCGCAACCCGAACTACTGGAAGCCGGGCCTGCCCTATCTGGACGAAATCGAATTCATCGCGATTGGCGACGAGCCTTCACGGGTCAACGCGCTGCTGTCCGGCGACGTGCACCTGATCAACGAGGTCAACCCACGCTCAACCGCGCGCATCACTGCCAGTGCCAAGCACAGCGTGTTCGATGCCCCCTCGGGCAACTACACAGACCTGATCATCCGTCAGGACCAGATGCCGGGGCAGAACCCGGACTTCACCCTGGCGATGAAGTACCTGCTGGACCGCGAACAGGTCAAATCGGCGGTGTTCCGGGGTTATGCCCGCGTCGGTAATGACACGCCAATTTCTCCAGGGTCGCGCTACTTCAACGCTGATTTGCCGCAGCGTGTGTACGACCCGGAAAAAGCCCGCTTCCACCTGAAAAAAGCCGGTATGGAAAAAATTACGATGGCCGTGGCGGCATCGCCTGCGGCCACCGGTTCAGTGGACATTGCGGTATTGCTGCAACAGTCCGCCAAGGAGGCAGGCCTGACGCTCAACGTCAACCGTCTGCCCAGTGACGGCTACTGGTCCAACCACTGGATGAAGCACCCGCTGAGTTTCGGCAACATCAACCCACGGCCGAACGCCGACGTGATCTTCTCGCAATTTTTCCAGTCCACCGCGCCCTGGAACGAGTCGGCCTGGAAGAACGAGCAGTTCGACCAGTTGCTGATGCTGGCACGCGGTGAAACCGACGAAGCCAAGCGCGCCAAGATGTATGGCGACATGCAGACGCTGGTTCATGACCACTGCGGGATCGGCATACCGGTGTTCATCAGTAATATCGACGGCGTCGACAAGCGCATCAAAGGCTACGGCAGTAACCCGCTCGGCGGCTTCATGGGCTACATGTTCAGCGAGCAGATCTGGCTGGATGCTTGATTGCGGGTAGTTTCCCCTTTGCCGGAGCAATGCCATGAATAGCAACACACTCTGGTTGATCGGCAAGCGCTTCGGCGCTGCGATCCTGACCCTGCTGATCGTTTCCATGGTGGTCTTCGCCATTACGGCGGTGCTGCCCGGCGACGCGGCTCAAGCTGCCCTCGGGCAGTTCGCGACGCCTGAACAGGTCGCGGCATTGCGGATAAAAATGGGCCTGGATCAACCGGGTGTGGTGCGCTATCTGAGCTGGTTGATGAACCTGCTCAGTGGCAATTTTGGCGAGTCGGCGTCCAACGCCATGCCGGTTGCCGAACTGGTTGGCAGCCGCTTCCCCAACACTTTGATGCTGGCCGGGGCCACCGCGCTGGTTTCAGTCCCGGTGGCATTGGTGCTGGGCATCGGTTCGGCCATGGGCCGTGGCGGCCGACTGGACAGCGCATTGAGTTTCATCACGCTGGCGCTGGTCGCGGTACCGGAGTTTCTGGTGGCGACCCTCGCGGTGCTGATTTTCGCGGTTAACCTGGGATGGTTGTCGGCGTTGTCCTATGCCAGCGATACCCACTCCCCTCTGGAATTCATCCGCACTTATGCACTGCCGGTGATGACCCTGTGCTGCGTGATTGTTGCGCAAATGGCACGCATGACCCGCGCGGCCGTCATTGATCAACTGGACAGCCCGTACGTGGAAATGGCCCGCCTGAAAGGCGTCAGCCCGATGCGCATCGTGTTGCGCCACGCGTTACCCAATGCCATCGGTCCCATTGCCAATGCCATCGCATTGAGCCTGTCGTACCTGCTGGGCGGCGTGGTAATCGTCGAGACCATCTTCAACTATCCGGGCGTCGCCAGTTTGATGGTCGACGCCGTGACCAACCGGGACATGGCCCTGGTTCAAGCCTGCACCATGTTGTTCTGCTCAGCGTATCTGGGCCTGGTGCTGATTGCCGACCTGTGCGCCATTCTCTCCAACCCGAGGCTGAGAACCCAATGAATAACCTCATTGTAAAATCGACGCCACCCGGTGCTGATCTGTCATTGGGCAAGGTCGCGCACAGCACATCCTGGCTGGGGCTGGCAGGCGCGTTCGTGTGCATCTTCTGGCTATTGGTGGCGCTGTTAGGGCCATGGCTCGCCCCTCACCCGGTCGGTGAAGTGGTGTCCAACAACGTATTCGACAGCATGAGCGGCATGTACCCCTTTGGCACCGATTATCTGGGCCGCGACATGCTCAGCCGGGTGCTGGCCGGATCGCGCTTCACTGTCGGTCTGGCGCTGATTTCCGCTGTGCTGGCGAGCGGTCTGGGCACCAGCCTGGCGCTGCTTGCCGTGGTCGTACCGAAATGGCTGGATGAAGTGATCAGCCGCCTGATGGACGCTTTTATCTCGATCCCCAGCAAGATGCTGGCGCTGATCATGGTCTCCGCGTTTGGCTCATCGGTCACGCTGCTGATCACTACCGCAGTGCTGAGCTTTGCTCCCGGCGCATTCCGGATCGCTCGTAGTCTGGCGGTCAACATCGAAGCGCTGGAGTACGTGCAAGTCGCCCGCACCCGCGGCGAGCGCCGCTTGTACATCGCCTGTGTGGAAATCCTGCCCAACATGCTCAATCCGGTGCTGACCGATCTGGGCTTGCGCTTCGGTTTCATCGTGCTGCTGCTCAGTGGCATGAGCTTTCTCGGCCTTGGCGTGCAACCGCCCGACGCCGACCTGGGTTCGCTGGTTCGGGAAAATATCGGCGGTTTGAATCAAGGCGCGCCTGCCATCGTGATTCCGGCGCTGGCCATCGGCACCCTGACGATCGGAGTGAATCTGTTCATCGACAGGCTCTCGTCACGGCGCAGCCGACGTTCCGGGGGGCATTGATATGAGCCAATTGATCAAGGTCCAGGACCTGCGAGTCGTCGCCAGCGCAGACAGCGGCGACATTGGGATCGTCAAAGGCGTGAGCTTCGCCCTGGAAAAAGGTGAAGTGCTGGCGCTGATCGGTGAGTCCGGCTCTGGCAAAACCACGATTGCGTTGGCCTTGCTCGGCTATGCCCGACGCGGCTGCCGTCTGGCCAGTGGCACGGTGCAGATCGCCGAACACAACATGCTCGACTTGCCGGAAAGCATCCTGCAAGGGCTGCGCGGCAATCGGGTTTCGTACATTGCACAGAGCGCAGCCGCGGCATTCAACCCGGCAAAAAGACTGATAGACCAGGTGATCGAAGGTGCGTTGATTCACGGATTGGGCAAGCGCGCGGCGCTGGAAGCCAAAGCCATCGAACTGTTTCGCGACCTCTCGCTACCCAATCCGGAACAGATTGGTCAGCGCTTCCCGCACCAGGTCTCCGGCGGCCAGCTGCAGCGGGTCATGGCGGCCATGGCACTGATCAGCGATCCGTTGCTAGTGATCCTTGACGAACCCACGACCGCACTGGACGTCACCACTCAGATCGATGTGTTGCGCGCTTTCAAGCGTGTGGTGCGTGAGCGCGGGGCGACGGCGGTCTACGTCTCTCACGACCTGGCCGTAGTGGCGCAAATGGCCGATCAGATTGTGGTACTCAAGGGTGGCCAGATCGTCGAGCAAAGCAACACCGCGGCGCTGCTCAAAGGCCCGGAGCATCCTTACACTCGCAGCCTGCTGGCCGCCGCCAGGCCGGATGCAACATTGCGCCCGGCCAGTGAGGTTGCACAAGACAGGCCGTTGCTGACCATCACGGGGATGTCTGCCGGTTATGGCAATAAAGACCTGCAGGGAAGGCCGATGATTCGCGTGCTGGAAGACATTGATCTGACCATCAATCGGGGCCAGGCGATTGGCGTGATTGGCGAGTCAGGCTCCGGCAAGTCCACCCTCGCCCGGGTCGTAGCCGGGTTACTCGATCCTGCGCGGGGCAGCTTGAGATTTGATGGCGAGCCGCTGTCAGGCGATCTGGCCGGTCGTACGGACGATCAGTTCCGGCGCATTCAAATGGTCTTCCAGAATGCCGACACCGCGCTGAATCCAATGCACAGCATCAGCACTATTCTCGGCCGCCCATTGAAGATGTACTTCAATCTCAAAGGGGCTGCCTTGCGCGAGCGTATCGATGAATTGCTCGATCTGGTGCGCCTGCCCCGGGACATGGCTGAACGACGCCCCGGCGAACTGTCTGGTGGCCAAAAGCAGCGCGTCAATCTGGCTCGCGCACTGGCCGCCAAACCAGACCTGATCCTCTGCGATGAAGTGACGTCAGCACTGGACACTGTGGTCGGCGCAGCGATTCTCGAATTGCTGGGCGACTTGCGCCGGGAACTGGGTGTCTCCTACCTGTTCATCAGCCATGACATCTCCACCGTCCGGGCCTTGTGCGACGACATCGTGGTGATGTACAGCGGTCACAAGGTCGAAGAAGGCAGCCGCGAATCCTTCAGCCAGACACCGTTTCATCCCTACACCGACCTGCTTGTGCATTCGGTTCCCGAATTGCGTCAGGGTTGGCTGGAAACCTGCGGCACCACCACTTGCGGTACGCTGCCAACCATCAGCGCGCCGACCAACACACGGGAACTGTGTACCTTTTTGAACCGCTGCCCGCAACGCGTCGAAGGGTTGTGCAACCGCACCGCGCCGGGTCGCCGCGAGATCACTGGTGGCAGTCAGGTGCTCTGCCATCTGGACAGCGGCGAACTGCGGCAAAATCAACAAGAACTGGAAAACATGATCGTGGGAGCCTACGCATGAACGGGCGTTTTGTAAGGCTGGGCGAGCGCGACCGAACCACCGTGAATCTCTTGGTAGATGGCGCGCCGATTGAAGCGTTGCAAGGCGACACCTTGATGGTGGCGCTGCTGACCCAAGGCGTATCGCTGCGCCAGTCGGAGTTCGATCCGGGACGTCGCGCAGGGTTCTGTCTGATGGGCGCGTGTCAGGACTGTTGGGTCTGGACTCGCTCTGGGGAGCGTTTGCGTGCCTGCTCCAGCGAGGCCCGCGAGGGTCTGGATATTGTCACCACACAACCGGAGGCGACATGGCCACTCCACGGGTAGTCATTGTAGGGGCCGGACCAGCCGGTACACGTTGCGCACAGACGCTCCTCGCCGCCGGGATCAAACCGATCCTGATCGATGAAAATCGCCGCGATGGTGGGCAAATCTATCGTCGTCAGCCTGAAGGTTTCAAACGAGATTACGCGGCGCTGTACGGTTCCGAAGCCGACAAGGCGCGGGATCTGCACCAGAGCTTTGACCGCCTGCGCGAACACATCGACTACCGTCCCGACACGCTGGTCTGGAACCTCAGCCAGGGGCAACTGTGCTGCGTCCATCAGGGCCAGCATTCAGTTCTCAACTACGACGCGCTGATTCTCTGCACCGGTGCCACTGACCGGTTGATGCCCATCAACGGCTGGCAACTGGCCGGGACTTACAGCCTCGGCGGCGCGCAGATTGCACTCAAGGCGCAATCCGTTTCCATCGGCCACAAAGTCGTGTTCATGGGCAGCGGTCCTTTGTTATATCTGGTCGCCAGCCAATACGTGAAGGCCGGTGCCGAAGTCGCTGCGGTGCTGGACACCTCGCCGCTGAGCAAGCGGATCATGGCCACGCCCAAACTGCTGGCACGCCCCGGCGTGCTGCTCGAAGGGATGAAGCTACTCGCGCGCCTGCGCAGCGCCAAGGTGCCGGTCCATTTGGGTGTCGAGCCTTTGCAGGTACTGGGCGACGCTCAGGCCGGTGTCAGTGGTGTGCGCTTCAAGGACGGCAAAGGCACCCCGCAACAGCTGGATTGCGACGCCGTGGCCCTGGGATATCACCTGCGACCGGAAACCCAACTGGCAGATCTGGCCGGGTGCCGCCTGCGCTTCGACGAGGTTTCCAGCCAGTGGCTGCTGGACGTCGATGAAGCAGGCCGCACCTCGGTCAGCGGTGTTTATGCCGCAGGCGACGGGGCGAAAATTCGTGGCGCGGACGCCGCTGAGCAAGCTGGTCGTCTGGCGGCGCTGGCAGTTCTGCAGGACCTTAAACTTCCGGTAGATGTCGCCGTGATGCAAACGCAAACGCGCCAGCTGGCGGTCATGGATCGCTTCCGGGTCGGGCTCGCCGAGGCCTTTCCATGGCCGTCGGCACAAGCCAGGGCGCTGCCTGACGAAGCGATTGTCTGCCGCTGCGAAATGATCAGCGCAGGCGAACTACGTGGCGTAGTCCGGGAAAAAGGTGCCTGTGAAGTCAACCGTGCCAAAGCCTTCAGCCGGGTGGGAATGGGCCGTTGCCAGGGGCGTTATTGTTCGCAGGCCGGGGCAGAAGTGATCGCTGCCGAAGCGGGCGTCGCCGTGGAGCTGGTCGGCCGTCAGCGTGGACAGGCACCGATCAAGCCGTTGTCGATGCTTACTGATGAGGTCGTGTCATGAAACAGCAAAAATCCGATGTACTGATTGTCGGCGGCGGCTTCATGGGCTCGGCTACGGCGTTTTTCCTGCGCCAGCGTGGCCAGTCGGTGACGTTGCTGGAACGCGACATGATCGGCCAGTACGCCAGCGGCGTTAACTTCGGCAACGTGCGGCGCCAGGGTCGTTTCCTGGGCCAACTGGAACTGGCCAACCGCTCCCGCGCCTTGTGGGGCCGTCTGCCGGAGCTGATTGGCGAGGATCTGGAGTTTCTGCCGAGCGGCCACATGCGCGTCTGCTATCGCGAGGATGAAATCGCCGAGCTGGAAGCCTATGCCGCAGCACCCGAAGCCCGCGAGCTGGACCTGCGTATTTACAGTGGCCGCGAACTGCATCAGCGTTTTCCATTCCTTGGGCCGGTGGTCAAAGGCGGCTCTTATGCGCCTCACGATGGTCACGCCAATCCACGCCTGGCGGCCCCCGCCTTTGCCCGCGCAGCGATCCGCGCCGGGGCGCGCATTGAAGAACGCACTGAAGTCACCGAGGTGCAGAAAGTCGGCAGCCAGTTTGAAGTCACGACCCGCGACGGTCGCGTGTTCAGCGCCGATCAGCTGCTGATTACCGCGGGCGCCTGGGGACAAAAGCTGTCCACACAGTTCGGCGAGCCGGTGCCACTGGAAACGTTTGGCCCGCAGATGGCAGTCACCGAACCCGTGCCCTACGCCCTGCCAACGGTCATTGGTGTCTTCACCAAAATCGCCGAGGAGGTGATTTATTTCCGCCAGATCCCCCGTGGCAACATCATCATTGGCGGTGGCTTTCGCAGCAAGCCGGACATGGTCAACAAACGGGCCGTGGTCGAACCACGCAGCACCATCAATCAATTGCAGCAGATGCGGCGTTTATTGCCCGGCGTCGCCAACCTGAACATCATCCGGGTATGGAGCGGCATCGAAGGCTATCTTCCGGATTCGCTGCCAGTCATGGGCCGTAGCGGCAATGTCGATGGCCTGTTTTACGCGTTCGGCTTCTGCGGCCACGGCTTTCAGCTCGGCCCTGGTGTCGGCGATGTGATGGCCGAATTGCTCAGTACCGGCAGCACCAGTACCTCCATTGCGCCTTTCGATATCCGTCGCTTTGCCAGCGCCAGCAATCAACAGAGCAAAGCCTCATGAAGCCGCGTGTACGGGAGATATTCAACCGCCTGCTGGCATTCGATACCGTGTCATCTCAGTCCAACATGGCTCTCATTGAATACGTGCGGGATCTGCTGGCTGTCAAAGGGATTGACGCGCTGATCGTCAAGGATGAAACCGGGCTCAAAGCCAATCTGTTCGCCAGCACCGGACCAAAAGATCAGCCGGGGATTTTGCTCTCTGGTCACACAGATGTGGTGCCGGTCGCGGGCCAGGCCTGGACCATGCCAGCGTTTCAGGCCACCGAGCGCGACGGGCGGATTTACGGGCGCGGCAGTTGCGACATGAAGGGCTTCATCGCCTTGGCTATTGATTGCATGCTCGATGCCGCCGACCTGAACCTGACCCGCCCGCTGCAACTGGCGTTGTCCCATGATGAAGAAATCGGCTGCGTGGGTGTGCGACGCTTGCTGGACGTGTTGCATCTGGCGCCGCAACGGCCGTTTCTGTGCATCGTCGGTGAACCGACCAACATGCAGTTTGCGCTGGGTCACAAAGGTAAAAGCTCCTTCCGGACCTTCTGTCGCGGCCAGGAAGCGCACTCCTCTCTCGCACCGCTGGCCGTCAACGCCATTCATCTCGCCAGCGATTTCATTGCCTCGCTGCGTCTCAGTCAAAAGCAACTGCAGCAACATGGCGCACAGGACGCCGACTACGACATTCCGTACAGCACAGTGCATGTCGGGCGGATCGACGGCGGCAAAGCGCTGAACATCGTGCCGAATCTTTGCACGCTGGATTTCGAACTGCGCAATCTCAATGCGGATGATCCAGAACTGTTTCTCGACCAGTTACGCGGACAGGCTGAAGCCATCGTTCACGAAGCACGCAAGGTCTCGGCAGTGGCCGCCATCGAGATCGAAACCCTGAACGAGTATCCCGGTCTGGACACCCATCCCAGCATTGAAGCCGTGCGTTTGCTGCAAGCGTTTGTCCCGGCGGAAACCTCACGCGTCAAGGTGTCCTACGGTACCGAAGGCGGCCTGTTCGCTCAGCGTCTGAATGTTCCGGTTGTGGTCTGCGGCCCTGGTTCCATCGAGCAAGCGCACAAGCCGGACGAGTTTATCGAGGTCAGTCAAATGATTGCCGGGGAGAAATTTTTAGGCGGTTTGCTGGGATCGTTGATGCGTTGATGTGATCGCGATTCCTGTTGGAGAGATGTCCCTGTGGGAGCAGAGCTTGCTCGCGATAAGGCTGGAAGCTATTTACTTTAGATCGCATCCAGCCTTATCGCGGGCAAGCCCTGCTCCCACAGGGATTGTATTTACAGATCAATGTAGAATCGCCATCAATACCCCTGCCCGCGATCCACCTGACCCAGCATCGGCTCGCCACGCTCGAAGCGGCGAATGTTTTCCAGCAGGCCGGGGAACGCACTGTCAGGCTGGGTCATCGCAGCAATATGCGGCGTAAGCAGTATCTGGGGGTGATTCCAGAACGGATGCGCAGGATCAGCAGGCTCCTGCTGCAACACATCAAGCACTGCCCCGCTGATCTGCCCGCTGTCCAGCACCTGCAGCAGATCCTGCTCAATCAAATGCCCACCGCGCCCCATGTTCACCAGCGCAGCGCCTTCAGGCATCTGCTCGAATAACTCGCGATTGAGAATGCCCGTGGTCTGCTCGGTCAACGGCAGTACGCATACCAGAATGTCGCACTGCCCCAGAAATGCGGACAACTGTGCGCTGCCCGCATAACACGCGACACCTTCAATCTGATGCTCACTGCGCGCCCACCCCGATAACTCGAAGCCGAAATTCTGCAAGCTGGCGAGAATCTGTTGCGCCTGTAATCCCAGGCCCATGACACCGACTCGACGTTTGCTGGCTGGCACCAGCCGATGCGCCTGCCAATGGTTTTCAATCTGTTGCTGCCGATAACGCAACATGTCCCGGTGCAGGCTCAACACTGCGAAGCACGCGTATTCACACATGCCCCGACCAATCCCCGGATCCAGCAAGCGCACTACTGGCAATGTATCGGGAAGGCGGCTCAGATCCAGTTGATCGACACCCGCCGACAAGGCAAACACCACCTGCAAGTTCGGCAACAGAGTTTGCACGTCATCAGGGGCGAGCCAGGCGGCAAGGTAAGTGATGTCCTGCGGATCGCCAATATCAGGCCAGGCACGCCACTCGATATCGGGGGCATGTTCGGCAAACAGAGCCTTCCACTGCTCGCCCCTTGCGGGATCAGCTTTATAGAGCAACGCCATGAATGAGTCCTGAACGTGAAGGTGTCATTCATGATGCCTGAGATGCATAGCAGCATTGGCTGAAAGGACCGCGTTTACGGCGTTGCGTGCTGTTTATAAGAGATGGCGCGACAGATTCAAGCATGTAAACGATGAACCTGTAGGAGCTGCCGAAGGCTGCAATTGCGGCCTGTCTGGTAAACAGCTTTCGCAGCTTTCGTCAGCCCTTATCAAACAACGAATAACTATCTGGTTTAAATGCTTTTTACTGTAGGAGCGCTTGGTCTGGGAAGATAGCGACAGCACAGGCGATAGAGTCATCGACTGACAGACCGAATCGCGGGCAAGCGCGCTCCTACAAGTCCTATGTTTGCCGTGAGACAGCGCGGTGTCATGGACAGCGGGGCAGTTCCTACAGGAGAAGCATTTCGAGTCAAATAACCTCAATCCTGCCGCTGAACCTTGACCCCCAACGACTGCAACGCATCCCAATAACCGGGGTAGGTCTTGCCGACGCAGTCAGGGTCCTGAATCCGGATACCGGCGATTTTCAGTCCGGCGAGGGCGAAGCACATGGCGATGCGGTGATCAGCGTGAGTATCAATCAACGCATCCACGGTGCGACCTGCCAACTGAGGATCGGCGTGGACGATCAGGTCGTCACCCTCCTCCACTGCCAGCCCCGGCGCAATGGCACACAAGCCGTGGGACAGGGCGGAGATGCGGTCACATTCCTTGACCCGCAGATTCGCGATGCCAACGAAGCGGACCGGCTGATTGTTGAAAGCGGCAAGCACGGCCAGGGTCGGAATCGCGTCCTGCATTTGCGAACCATCGATAACGGACGGCATGTTCGGGAAACGCTCGATCAACTGGCTGGCCAAGGCATCAGGCTGAGTGAAGTCTTCGGTCGCAACACCCAGGTCGATATTGCCGCCGGTGATGGCCTGCGCCGCCCACAAGTAAGTGGCTGCCGACGCATCCGGCTCGATATGAAAATCCGTCGCCTTGTAACCGGTAGCCAGGACTTTCCAGGCGGTGTCGCTGAGCGACTCGACTTCAGCGCCAAAGGCTTTCATCGCGGCCAGTGTCAGGTCTACGTAACCGCGCGCGCCGATATCACTGCCGGTCAGCGCCACTTCAATTGGCCCCTTGCCACAGGCACCCGCCATCAACAGTGCCGAGACGTACTGACTGGACAGGTTACCGTCGATTTCGATACGCCCGGCCGCCAGACCGCCCTGCCCTTTGATCGCCACCGGTGGGCAACCAGTCGGTGAACTGACATCGACGCCCATGCGCTGCAAGGCATCGACCAGTGGGCCGATAGGACGCTTACGCATGTATTCGTCGCCATCAACGACAAACTCACCGTCAAAGTTGGCCAGCGCCGCCGTCAGAAAACGCGTTGCGGTGCCCGCATTACCCAGAAACAGTGCTTGCCCGGGTGCATGCCACTGGCCGTTGCTGGTGACCACAAAGGTGCTGTCGTCCGGCTCATCAACCTGCACGCCCATGAGGCGCAAGGCTTCTGACATCACGCGCGTGTCGTCACTCTTCAGCGCACCGCTCAAACGGCTGGTGCCTTTGGCCAGGCCAGCCAGCAACAGCGCGCGATTAGTGATGGATTTCGAGCCCGGCGGGCTCACACGCCCGATCAATGGCTGGTCGACAGGGGTTACGGTGAGAGTGGATTGTGGTCGCATGATGTCCGTGATCGTCGCCGGAAAAACACCGATGCTACCAGCAATCGGCGCCTTATTCGTCCACCGAAGCCTGATTGCGACCGTTTTTCTTCGCTTGATGAAGTGCCTGTTCGGCCCACGCAATGACAGTGCTGTAATCAGTCGTCGGCCTGGAGAGGTCAGCAGCGCCCAGGCTGATCGTGCACTTGATCGCGTGCCCTTCGTAATGCACGGTCTCAGCCTCGACCGCCAGACGCAGCCGCTCACAGAACACTGCAGCACCGGCCTTGTTGGTATCCGGCATCAGGACAGCAAACTCTTCGCCACCATAACGCCCGGCGATGTCTGCATTGCGGATATGGCTACGCAGGACCTCAGCGACACGCTGAATCACTTTATCGCCCGCCTGATGACCATACGTATCGTTGATCCGCTTGAGATGGTCGATATCACACATCACCAGCGAGGACACCGCGCCGTATCGGCTATGGCGGGCGTATTCAAGCTTGAGCAGCTCTTCCCAGTGACCCCGGTTATAGAGGCCGGTAAGACGGTCGGTGCTGGAAAGTTTCTGCAGTTCACTGTTGGCCGTCTGCAACAGATGCCGGTTACTGGCAACGTCGGTCACGTCGTAGATCACCAGACAGATATGGGTAATCTCGCTGGTGGTCGAGCGCAGCGGGAACATCGTGGTGTTCTGGTACATAAAGTCTTCCCGGCCAGTGATTGGCTGGTAGTTCTTGAACCGCACCAGATATGGCCGCTGCTCCCAGATGGTGAACGCAGGCGTACCCAGAGTAATCACGTTGTCGACTTTCTTGCTGAACCACATCGGGTTGAGCTCAGGGAACAACTTGAAGATCGACTGTCCGGCCGCGTCATACGGCACCACGCCGGAGCGGTTTTCCATGAACGTATTCCAGACCTGGACCCGGTAGTCCCGGTCGAGCACTACGATCCCCACGTCGATGTTCTGGGTGACCGTCAGTAACCAATGAAGCTCTTTGATATCGATCTGATTACTCATGGGTCAGCTCATCAAGTACGCAAGTTTTTTAGTCAGACGGTCTACCGAATCTTCGGTGAACAGCATGAGCAAATCGAAGTTGATGCTATGCCCTTCAACGCTGTAGCTGATCTCTACGGCCAGGGTTTTCTGCCAGCGTGTCTGGTTGATCCGGATCAGGTCGTCAATCCCGCCCTGAGAACCCAACATCTGCGGGTGCCCCTGGGAAAACTCTACGTCGATCTGCTCGGCAATGCCGCTCAGGCAGGCACCGATCAGAATCGTGGACAGATCGAGGAGCATTTCCTCGTCGGTGTAATCCGCCGAGTCGCGATGCATCAGCGAGCCCATGTCCGCGATGTCCGAATCATGAAAAATCAACAACGCCTCGCCCGCGATGCCACCACCGATATACCCCTGACAGATGGCGGTCAACCGCTCACTGGTGTGTGCATCGGCCAACGCCATGTGCAGCTCACCCACTTCGAACATGTTGACGGTGGGAACCGGCAACTGCACGAACACGCCCAATACCTTGGCCAGCAAGGCTGCTGCCCGGCCCATGGCGACGTTGATGGTTTCGCGGAATGCATCCTGAAAGCTGATGATTGCGCCTGTCATGGCGGGCGCGATGGTAGGGACTGGCGCAGGCTCACCCAGCAAGCCCAATCGGGTCAGGGTGTTTTTCAGTTCATCGGGATCAGCCGGCTTTTTGATAAATGCCAGCGCGCCCAACTCCATGACGCGGCGCACAGCCTCGTCCTGAACGTCGCCGGAGACGACGATGATCTTCGCCTCAAGATTTTCTGCGCGAATCGCCGCCAGCGTCTGATAGCCATCCATGACCGGCATGGTCAAATCCAGCAGCATGACCTGGCCCAGTCCACGGCGCACCGCTTCAAGGCCTTCGAGCCCATTGGTCGCCTGCGTGACCGACACGCCCCACTCGGCAGGTAAAGCCCTGAGCAACTGCTTGCGGGCCATGTTCGAGTCGTCGCAAATCACCAAGGGAATCATCGGCATTGCATTGTTTCTCACTGCAAAAGAGTTCTGGCGCAAGTATCAGCGGGTTTGATTTCACTCGCGAGGAAATGGAACCGTATTGAACACATTCCTTATTAAACAATCAGTTGGATCATTTAATCGGCGTCAAATAGATACGCTCATTCGCTCACGCAACATCACAGACACTGCATTACCTGTGGTCATGTATTCATACATCGGCAGTGGCAGATAAATCTGCAATTAACCGGCCAGAGAATTGGCCCTTTAAAAATTTCACGATTCAAACATTCGTGGGTCTTCAACGGGCCATTACTGCCCGCTGAAGCTCAAGCAAAAGCACAAGCGTTCCAAAAATAACCATTCTGACTATAGGTTGAAACAACGGCGCCGCTTAAAATTCGTCCCACACTGGCACGCGGTCGTCGTTGTTTTTCCGTTGCGCCCATTCAAGGATCAGAAGCTGTCCAGTGCGGTTGTCGGCCAGCATTCAAGGACATGATGCGTTCCAATGAATACACCCGCTACGTTGCCTGCCGGGCATGCCGCTGCAGCCCCCAACGCCCGCGCTTCATCCTTATTGCTTCGCCTGGGCGCTGTCGCCATTACCACTGCGGTGTTCATCATCGATACGGTGACTTCACTGGACGTTGCGGTGGCGGTGCTTTATGTCATGGTCATTCTGTTGTCGGTGAACATTTTCAGTCGCCATGGTTTGACTATCGTCGCCTTGAGCTGCCTGTTTCTGACGATCACTTCCTTTTTGCTGACCCACGGCCAGGACGCCGAGTTACCCGCGGTCGCCCGTTGCCTGGTGAGCATCGCCGCAATCGGAATTACCACTGTGCTGGCGCGCAGCAACAAGGCGGTCAATGACCGGTTACAGGAGCAGGTCTGCCTGCTCGCCGAGGCGCACCAGGCATTGCGTCGCAGCGAAGCTTTTCTGATTGATGCCCAGCGTCTGAGCCGGACCGGCAGCGTCGGCTTTCGGGTGCCTGATCTGGAGATGCACTGGTCGGAAGAAACTCAGCGGATTTTCGAGTACGAAGCGGGTGCTCACGCGTCCATAGACCGTGTCCTGCAAAGAACCCATCCCGATGACCTGGCCCTCGTGCTGGATTGCATTGCCCAGGCACGAAAACTGACCCCTGACCTGAGCGTCGAGCACCGTCTGCTGATGCCTGACGGACGCATCAAACATCTGCACATGCTCGCGCACCTGACCCACGATCAGGACGGCAACTGCGAATACGTCGGGGCCTTGATGGACGTGACCGCGTCCAGGCAGGCCGAAGAAGCGCTGCACCGCTCACAGACCGAACTGGCCCATGTCACCCGCGTCACGACCCTGGGCGAACTGACCGCCTCGATTGCTCATGAAGTGAATCAACCTCTGGCGGCGGTCACGACCAACGCCGAAGCGTCGCTGCGCTGGCTCAATCGCAGAGAACCGGATATCACCGAAGCCGCGCAGGCACTGGAGCGCATTCTCAGTGAAACCTTCAGGGCCAGTGAAGTGATCCGGCGTATTCGCGCCTTGTCGCGTAAAGCCGACCCGCAAAGAGCCCCCGTGGACTTGCGGGAAATCATCGAGGACTCAGTGAGTCTGGTCGCTCGGGAAATCCAACGCGCCCGGGTCGAACTGGTGCAGGACATCGCCCGCGATGTACCCAGGGTCATGGGCGACCGCATTCAGTTGCAGCAAGTACTGGTCAATCTGTTGATCAACGGTATACAGGCCATGGGCGGCAATCAGGGCTCGCTACGCAAGATGAGCGTGCGCTTGCACCATGAGTCGCAAAATGAAGTAGTGGTAGAGGTGCGCGACAGTGGGCCGGGTATTCAGCCGGACGACATGGGACGTCTGTTCAATGCGTTTTTCACTACAAAGCCTGAAGGCATGGGAATGGGATTGTCTATCTGCCGCTCGATCATCGACGCACACGGCGGCAGGATCTGGGCCCAGAGCAAGCTTGGCGAAGGGGCAGTGCTGCTTTTCGCCCTCCCCGGAGAACCAGAGCCCCCTCATGAACGATGACCGCACGATGAACCTGAGCGCTGTCAAAATCAGCCACGATCCGATCGTTTTCATCGTTGATGACGACGCAGCCCTGCGCGATGCGTTGAGCAGCCTGCTGCGCTCAATCGGCCTGCGGGTCGAAACGTTCCCCTCGGTGGCCGATTTCACTCAGTTTCAGCGGCCCGATGTGACAAGTTGCCTGGTACTCGATGTTCGCCTGCAAGGCACCAGCGGTCTGGATTTCCAGAACGAACTGGTGCTCGCCAACATCGACCTGCCCATCGTGTTCATGACCGGCCACGGCGACATCGCCATGACGGTACGCGCCATGAAAGCGGGTGCCGTAGACTTCCTGGCCAAACCGTTCCGTGAGCAGGACTTGCTGAACGCAGTGTCTGCGGCGCTGGAAAAAGACAAAAGCGGTCGGCAGGCCAACAGGAACGTTCATGAAATACGCACTCGTTTCGAAACCCTGACGCCACGCGAGAAAGAGATCATGGCCCTGGCGGCTTCAGGCCTGATGAACAAACAGATCGCCGGTGAAATAGGCCTGAGCGAAATCACCGTCAAAATCCACCGCGGCCATGCCATGAAGAAAATGAACGCAAAGTCATTTGCGGAGCTGGTGCGCATGGCCGAGACGCTGGAGTTGGGGAAGTGATGTGGTACCTGGTCTGGGCCGCATTCCTGACGGCACAGATACATCCAATGTACCGGACCCTTCGCGAATAAATTCGCTCCCACGGATTTTCGTACGGCTTCAGGTTCATGAAGAGCCTGTGGG
>NZ_JAWHNU010000018.1:46834-92811 GCF_032582135.1 Pseudomonas syringae group sp. J309-1
GCATTCCTGACGACACAGCTACATCGAATGTACCGGACCCTTCGCGAATAAATTCGCTCCCACGGATTTTCGTACGGTTTCAGGTTCATGAAGAGCCTGTGGGACCGAATTCATT
This sequence comes from Pseudomonas syringae group sp. J309-1, assembly GCF_032582135.1. Taxonomy (NCBI): domain Bacteria; kingdom Pseudomonadati; phylum Pseudomonadota; class Gammaproteobacteria; order Pseudomonadales; family Pseudomonadaceae; genus Pseudomonas; species Pseudomonas syringae group sp. J309-1. The sequence goes on from NZ_JAWHNU010000018.1 coordinate 46,950, forward strand.
CGGGAAGGCGGCATTCCTGGCGACACAGATACATCGAATGTACCGGACCGTTCGCGAATTAGTGTTTGCAGGCCACATAGAATCTCCCCAAAGGATTTTCGCCTGCAAGATTGCGTGAAAACAGCGATATCGGCTAACGCAGCAAGTCCACATTCTCGTTGATCCGACTTTGTATCGTATGCAGAGTGTCCGGGGTGATCATGCCTGGGCATACACGCTCGGCGATAGCCGAAAACTGGCTGGCGATGCCGCCAATGCTCTCAATAATCTCGCCCGCGATATCTACTGAAACTTCTGCTTCGGCTGCAAGGTTGAGTAGCGCATTCCGGTCGATTGCCAACGCCTCGCCCATCACGTCCATCTGGTGAGAACCGCCAGGCCCCTCACAAAATGTGACGTCGTAGGCAGGTGCGAGTCGCCATGTACCTGACGATGACATGACATAGGCGAAGTTTTTCGGATGGTCGTCGCGGTTGTTGAACGCAATATTGAAAACGGCACGCTGGAAGGCAATAGCTTTCTCCCGTACATCATTGGTGCACATCTGCGTTGCCCGCAAAAAGTTGACATAGTCCAGCGCACCTGGAGACGTGTAATCAGCTCCGGTAAAAGCCGCAAGGCTCTGCATGGGCACACGCTGGCCGTCTATACGATCAAAACGTTTGCTCGCGAAGGCTGCCAGGCCATTGGGCAGACTAAAGTGCTGCGTCTCGGGGGTCTGGATGCCGCACATGCGGAGGCATTCGGCGTAGACCATCTCGATAGCGCATACCTCCCGGTGTTCGTCTTTTGCGGGGAATTTGATCAACCAGGCTTCCAGACCCGGGCTGTCCGCAGCAGTGGTGAAGGCTCCGCTCTGAGGATCGCGATAGACCAGCGCCTTGGGTCTGGCACCTTGAGGCGAGCCCCCCACCAACAGCAGCGTCTGCAGAAAATCCCCGCCTTCGCCATTGAGAACGTCCTGAATCTCAGACGCAAGCAGCTCAAGGGGGATATGCACTTTCGGCTCCAGCGCCTCGGGAGCCACGGGTTCAAACGACATTGCGCCCATGGCATGGCTGCCAATATAAGCCAGCCGCTCTAGCGGTCCGATACGTGCGACATTGAGGCCGCGGCGTTTGAACAACCTGTCCATAAGCAGCATGCCCCAACCATCCGGCAATGAGTCATAGACAGGACCTGGCAGACCGAACTGGTGTGACGCAAATCCTCGACGCAGGCGTGCACCCTCTAACGTAAGGATGTAGGACGATAACTCCAGGCCTTTGCCCCGAGCCTCATTGCTGTACTCAAAAACAATCTGTGGGCGACCGGTGATAGCCGTTGTAGACACAAGCGTGCCCCATAACCAGCGCTCACCCCAGCCGTTGTAGTAGACGTTGATTTGCTCAAGCATCGCCGGACTTCCCTCTCACCCGATGACGATGCGCAGTGCTTTCGTATCGGTGGATATCTTCGAGGCTGTCCAGCTTTGGCAAGAACAGCCCTTCAAGTTCCTTGCTTCGCCCAAGCACCATCGCGACACGAACAAGACTCTCGAACCCGACATTGCGTCCGGCTTCAAGATTGGCAACGGTATTGGTCGCCACACCGGCGCGACCGGCCACGTCAGCTTGCGTCATCTGTTGAGCAAGACGCTCCGTGCGCAGGCGCTCACAGAGTCGTTTAACAATCTCACTCGGCTTGCTGAAGCTTAAATCCAACATAACGTCTTCCGGTGCTGGGTGCTGCATGGAACTTGAAACTATAGACTAGCCTCGGCCTTATCAATACTTAATTCCCTTATTTTTGTTTTTAAATCCATAAATCAAATATAAACCACAATATATTGATATTGAAATATCATAGCGAGGGTGTTTCCTGTATGGGCGTCCCGTCCAGAGGCCGCGCTGTGGTACAGCAAACACGGACCCTGCAGGAGTGAGCTTGCTCGCGATAACGGTAGACCTGTTAAGAAATTACCGTCTGGCCTGAAGCTATCGCGAGCAAGCTCACTCCTACAGTCCAATGTTTACGATGCGACAGCGTTTCATTTATCGGGAATCAAACCGCAGGAAACGTCGACTCGATGCAGTCGATCAGCCTCTGGGCGTTAAACGGTTTGCTCAGAAAGCCCACGGCGCTGCCGGTCATGGCGCGTTTGCGTATGGACTCTTCGGGGAAGGCGGTGATGAAGATAGTGGGGATCTGCAGACCCTGACGCGTCAGGTGCTCGTGCAACTCAACGCCACTCATGCCGGGCATTTGCACGTCGGTGATGAGGCAATCAGCCGTTTTCAGAAAGGGCGAGATCAGGAACTCCTCGGCCGAGGCGAACAGGCACGCGACGAAACCCAGAGAGCGAACAAGACTGTCGATGCCAGTGCGGACTGCCGTGTCGTCATCGACGACCGCGATCACCGGGGATTTAGCCAAAACCAGTTACCTTCAATAGCCATGAGTAGAAGTGCCGATGATCTGCGCACTCATGGCCTGCACGGTAACCAGCAAGGCACGTTCCTGAAATCATACCCACGTATAAAGCACGGTTTAAAGCGACCGACGGGCGAAATACTGACCGTGTGGACAGTGATTGCGCCCGACGATTTGTCAGCGCATATCTGCGTATGGCGTTACGGCTTCAATAGGCATCGGCAGATTGCCCTGCCACACATCGAAGGTGTAACGCAGATAAAGCATGGCGCGACTCGGCGCATAACCTTCGCTGTGTTGCAGTGCGACGCCTGAGCCAAGCACAAGGTGGTCACTCAAACGTCGTTCAAGCGATGCCTGCAAGCGAACACTTGCGCCAGAGCTACTGCTCGCGGCTTTGGTCAGCGTGGTACTGCCATCGATATCCAGTCCGGCGTCCGAAGCCTGGCTGAAGAACTTGCCGGCCGGGCCATCCAGCGGATACAGATCGCTGCTGTCGGTTTTCGAGAAGGACCAGCCCACTGAGCTGTCCAGCTGAACGGACCAGTTGGCATTGCGCCAGGCATAACTGAACGGCACACCGATCGAATAGTACTGCTGCGGGCTGTAGTAACCCCCCTGCCCCAGGGTGTATTCGCTCAAATCCTTGTCGTAGCCCCAGTACATCAAGGTCAGGCCGGTGCGCATGCGCTCGTCAGCACGGTCCATCAAGCGGTAGTAATAACCGGTCATGGCCGAGAGCCGCTGATTGTCGACCACGTTGGTACCACGCAACCAATGGCTGCCAAAGCTGGCCCATACGCCATCAACGCCTCCTTCGTCATGGCTGAGGCTCAATGTCAGGCCATTGCTGGTCACACCGCCCCAGCGGGTTCCGGTCACAGGATCGACAGCACCTGCGTAGGACACGACGGAGTTGCTCACCGGACGGCGCGAGGCGGTCAGGGTCCAGCCGATGGATTGCCAATCGCTGCTGTAGGCGACGCCACCCAGCCAGTTGCCGACTTCGAAGCCTTGTGGCGTATGACCCAGATCAACGGCCCACTGAGCGTTTTTCCAGCCCACCGCCAGGCTCGGCCCGGAGGTACTTTGTGAGGTGCTGCGACAGCCGTTGGCGACCAGCGCCCCGGTGGTTCGGTCTCGAAACTGAACCGCACAGGTGCCGAATGCCTCCCGGTGCAGGCCGTCGGCATCGGTGTCGAAAGCAGTGGCCTGCAGATCGACCTGCTCGGCCTGCACAAAACCCTGCCCCGCGGCAAAGGGGGAGTCGATGCGCAAAATGGTGGTCTGGGCAGTAAGGTCGGAAATCCCCGGCGCGGTATTGTCGGTGCGCCAGGCAAAATCGCGGTACACATTGACCGTTGGATTCTGCTGTTTATAGAGCTCGTCGACTTCACTGCGCAGACTGCGTGGCAACCAGTCATCGGCGTCCTTGGCACGGCTGGCCCCAGTCATTGCCAAGTTGTCCCGCGGACTGCCTTGCGCAGGTGAAATCAAGCCAGCCGAGGCCATGCTGCGGGCGTAATTATCCAGTGCCTGTTGCGGATGATCCTTAGCCATCAGGCGGGCAGCATCGCGGTACAACAAAGGATCGGTCTGTGGGGTTTTCAGCAGTTGGGCAAAGATCGCATTGGCCTTGTCTTTTTCACCCACGGCGGCCCATGCGTTGGCCAGACGGCGTTGCCAGCTCACCGAAGCGGCCGGGGTCACGACGATGCTGTTCAGCGCTGCGTCTGCCTGGGGCGTGCGCGCCGTTGCAATCTGCACTTCGATCAGCCCCAACTGCGCTTCGGCATTTTCAGGATCGGCCTTGAGCACTTTGCGGTAATCGCTTTCGGCCTCGGGATAGTCCCCGCGCTGCATGGCCCAATCGGACAGCGTGGCGAAATCGTCCAGAGTCGGATTGGCCCGCAACAATGCAATGGCCTGCGGCTCGCGCCCGGCATCACGCAACTGCTGCGCCTGGGCCAGCAATTGCCTGCGTTTGATCCGCGCGGCCAGCTCGCGCATGTTGTCCGTCCAGGCCTTCGCGGGAATCTGGCCGAGACTGCTCAGTACGTCGCTGTCGCGATTCAGGTTGGCCAGATACAGACCGTGTGCGTAACGCGCTTCAGGATTGCTGCCTTGACGGGCCAGCAGTTGGCGAAACGCGTCATCCGCTTCGACCGGTTTACCCAATGCGATTTCGGCTGCTGCAAGGCGATAGGTCAGCCACGGATTATCCGGGTCCAATTGACGGATTTTTTTCAGCACCAGCACCAATTGCGCCCAATCGGAACGTTCGCTGAACACATCGGCCTGCAGGTTCAAACGCTCGATTTCAAAGCTCTGGCGCAAGGCGGCGAACTCGGATTGGTTACTGGCGGGCAAGCTGTCGAGAAACGCTTCGGCTTTGGCACTCGACTGCCCACGGTACAAGCGCACCAGTGCGCGCAGCACGCTGGTGTTGTTTGGTTCAGCCTTGCGTGCTTGCAGTAACAGCGCCTCGGCACCGATATCATCGGCCTCGCCGAGGGCCACGGCTGCCAGGCCCATCAAGGGTGCGGCAGCCTTGGGATTGAGAATTCGTGCCTGCTGGTACGCCTTGCGCGCCTTCACGTAATCCTTGCGCTGCAAGGCTTCGTCGCCTTGCTGAAGGATCATCCAGTTGCGGGTCAGCAACTGCAGGTCCTGCCATTTGCTGATGTAATAGGTGTCTTGTTCTTTGGTCAGCGCAGTGGAAAACGCCTCAAGTGCTGCCGGGTATTTATCCTGGCGCATCAACGATGTGCCCAAGGCACCATACAGACTCGAATCTTGCGGATAGGCTTTAACGGCGCGCCGCAACAGCACTTCGGCCTGGGCGCTGTCAGTGCCCTTGTCTCGTTCCAGCAGACGCTTGGCCTGGGCCCCCGCCTGCCATGCGGGATCGGCAAGCAGTCGTTGCTGTTCGGCCAGCCGCTGGGTAGCTTCCTTTCTGAACGACGAATAAGGGTAGTAATCGAGAAAGACCTGCCAGTTTCGGGCCGTTTCAGGGCTCACCGGCAAGGTGTTCAGGTAGATGAATTCCCGCTCTGCGGCATTGTTGCTCGCCTGAGGATCAGCTGCCAATTGATGCAGCACCGCCAGCGCCTGATCGTTACGACCTTCGGCAAATAACAGGCCGACCAGCATCTGCCGCACGCTGGCATTGCCCGGGTAGTCGCGATCAAGGTCTTTCAAATGCTCGATGACGGCGGCCCGCTGGCCGCTGATGCGACTACGGGCGCTCCAGTATTCCAGCGCAGAAGGCAAGTCCGGCGGCTCTTTGCCGAACAGTTGTTCAAAGGCCTCACTCGCTTGATCGAAACGTCCGGCAGCAGCAAACAACCGCGCTTGCTGTAACTGCCCCGCACCTTCCGAGCTGTTAAGCCGGATCAGCGCGTTTGCCTGACGCAGCGCCGCCGAGTCGGGCCCCTGCTGACGCAAACGGGCCATGAGTTGCTCAATCCAGGCGGTATTTAGCGGCGCACTTTTATCAGCCAGGGCCTGGCGAACCTTGCCCACCAGAACCTGCGGATGATTGGGATCAATCAGCTCCAGCCTCGCCAGGGCATCACGCACCAGATCGTCGCGATACAAGGCTTCGCCGATACGCGCCTGTTGCAGCAGCCACTGCTGTTGATCCTGAGGTGCAGGCGCTACGGTTGCGCTGAGCGCCGTGCCATACCAGCAGGACAAGGATAATGCGCCGCACATCGCCAGTGCCTTGAGTGCACCTTTGGGCAGCAGCCGGTAGCCGGAAACGGGTGGTGGATTCACTGTTTGCATGACGATGTCCAGGCTGGCTGCAAACGTCCGTCCTTATCGAATCGATACCGCTGTTCGTCCCAGCCTTGGCCGAACATCAACAGCGACTGATTGTAATAAGCGTCAGCCAGCGGCGGCGCGGTACGCAGCCGCTCACGCTGGGCACTCAATGCAGCACTGTCGCCGTTCAGCAACGGCAGAAGGGCCGCCGAAAAACCGGCAGGCCCCGTGCCAGTGGACTCGCCAGTACCAACGGCGACCTGCTCAGGCACAAAACCCCGTTGTCTGGTGGCGTCGATCATGGGTTTGAAGTGCGCGAGCAACGAAGCACGCTCCGGCGCATCGGACGCCAGCATCCCCAGCCAGAGGTAGACACGAATGGCGTCGTAACTGCCTTTTGCTCCGTGCTCCTGGGCCACTGCGCCTTGCCCCGCTTGCCACACCAACCAGTCTGGAGCGAAGCCTTTTGGCGAGCCTTCGATCCACAGACGCCGGGCGTTTTTTGCCACCTCATCCCAGACGGGGGCGATCAGCGCAAAGCGAGCCAACAGTTGCGGCGGCGTATAGCTGGGGTTCAGACGCCAACCTTGGGGCGACTCAAAACCTTTGTCTCCCGGCAGCAGCATCAACCCCAGACCCGGCAGCTTGCGCAAGGTCTGCGCGGCACTGCGCCACAGCAGATGGTTACCCAATTGCAGGTAATCAGGCCTGCGCCAGAGCCGTCCCGCTTCCAGCAGGCTGTACGCGATCCACAAATCCGAGTCACTGGCATTGTTGCTGTCGAGCACCTGCCACTTGCCTTGCGCGCTGAGGCCCCATTTCCAGGCTGGCAGATGATCGTCGAGATCACCGCCTGCGAGGTTGTCGCGCGTCCAGTTCAGCAACCGCTCAAAGCTTTCCCGGTCGTTGGCCACCAAGGCGAAAAACAGTCCGTAGCTCTGCCCTTCCGACGTGGTGATCTGCTGCGCGGAGGAGCGGTCGATGACCCGGCCATCAGCGCTGATAAGGTGCTGCCTGTAACTCTCCCATGCGGGCCAGTTACACGCAGGCGCACCTTCGGCCTCCTGAGTCAGAAATGACAAAGCAACGGTGGCCAACAAAAAACCGACCCCGTTCACTGACTTATTCCTCATAAGCCAGACGGCGACGAGCCGCCCACTGCAACATGCGCCATACCAGGAACGCACTGAGCAACACGCCGCCCACCGCCATGAAGGCCAACAGCACGGGGTGCTCGGAAAGCTTGAACCAGAGCATCAGCCACCACGGTAGCTCACCGACGAAATACTGATCGCCGACCACATGGCTGCTGACGCCGCTGCTGCGGATCAAAGCGACCGAGCCAGCCACAGCGTCCATTTTGCCGCTGTCGTTAAGCGTCTCGCGCAGCAAGCTGAAATCAGCATCAGTGGTGGCCAGCAGCGCGACAATGCTGCGCTGGTCATGGTAAGGCGACTGCAAGCCGACGATGGCGGCAATCGGGCCCTGAGCCGACACTTCGACACGGCTGGCAACCGGGTTGCTCTCACCTTTTATAGATGACGCATAACCTGGCCCTTGCTGGTTAGCCTTGAGCAACCAGTTACGGGAGCGATCCAGCAGCAGATTCATGTCGTGGTTGTCGCGCATATCCGGGGCGAACGAGCCGAGCACCAGCAGGTCGGCGTCGTATCTGGACGCCTCTTCCCAGTTATCGCTGAGTTTGAGGTTCAGGGCAGGCAAGCCCGATCGTGCCGAAATCCCTGCGACCGCTTCCAGGTAAGTACTCAGTTGTACGGCACTTGGCCGGGACGGCAACAGCACCATGGTTTCGGACATATCCGCCATGCGGCTGTAGGGGAAACCACTGCGCGCGAAGGCCGCCAGATCAGGCATCGCCATGTAATGGTGGTAACCCGACATGTCGATGGTCGACTGGTCGTCGATGATTGCCTGGGTGTCCACCGGCAACGATGTCTGACAGCGATCACGCTGGGAGCCGCTGTTGGTCGTCGCGAAACTGAAATTAAACTTCAGGGTATTGCGGTCACCGATCTTGAGGGCCGGAACCGAGAGGTTTTCATTGACGTTGGCTGACTCGCTGGACATCACCGCAAGGCGTAATTCTTCAAGCCGGTCATTACTGTTGACCTGCAATGGCAGGCTGGTAATGAACTGGTTGTTGAGGCTGATGTTGAGGCGCGAACCATCGTTGTACGCGGGCGGCGTGTAGCGGTATTTGGTTTGCAGCGGGATACCCTGATTGCGCCAGACGAACAGGTCAGGCGGCAGGTTGATGTCCAGGCTGATCGGCAGCGGTTGCAGACCGCTGACGCGCAACTGCTCGGGGTACTTGATCAACTCGGCAAAACGTACCGGGCGATCAGTGCGCATCCAGTTTGGCGCGTCGTAGGGCACGCGGGGCTTGATCTGTTGCAGCTTGTCGATGACCACGCGCTCGCCACGAAACAGATCGCCGCCCAACGCCAGCGCCTGAGCGGCGGTGACCAGGTCCGCGTCGTCACGTCCCAGCACCAGCAAAACCTTGCTGAAGCGATCGTCAGGGTTGTCGATCACCTGCACCACGGGCGCATCCACCGCCGGGAATTTCTCCAGGTCCGCCAGAAACGCCGGACGATGGGTGTTGGTGGCAAACACAACGGATGACGTCACTTGACCCGCGCTGGCAGCAGGCAACTGATCCGACAGTACCGGGAAGGTCATGGCGCGCCATGAAGACAGGCTGCCGAAATACGAGGCCAGAATCCCGGCAGCGCGCTGTTCGCCCAGCGTAGGTGCAGCAGCGAACACCATGTTCAATACCGGTTTTTCATACCCACGGGCATCGAAGAAAGGCATCGGGAAGTAAGACAGATCGTTTTTGACGATCAACGCCTGCTCTCTCAACGCGATCTGGCTGTTGCGTCCAATGCTGACCCACAGCGCAGTGTTGGACGGTTCCTCACAGATATCGGTGTAGTGCCCTACAAACTCCAGCCGGACCCGATTGAAGTCGGTGATCAACCGGGGATCAAGCTGAACCGGACGAACCACTTTTTTGCCCAGTTGATCCTTTTCAATCGGGATGACGCTCATCAATACGTCATTGAGGTAAACCCTCAAGTGCGACAGCGTCGGCAGTAGCGCCGGCGAAGGGGTGTATTCGAGTTGCAAACTGGCATCGCTGGCGATGCGGTCGCGGCGCATGGTGAACTCGAACTGATCGGTAGTGTGCGTACCCAGCAAAAGGCTGTCCGCGGGGCGGCCCAGTTGCAAAAAGCTGCGAGTGACATCCCAGCCTGGCGTCGCGCCCGCCACCGTGAGGTCCGGAGTGGAAACCACAGCAGTCCCGGCTTGGGCACAGGTCATGGCCACCCACAGCAGACTCGCCAGGGTGAGATTAAAAGAGCGACTCATGGGGCACTTACCGATCGGGAGGATGAGGAATAAGGTTCGGATTTGGCAAAGCGCGGCACGTAGCTGAGCAGCCACGCACACGTCGTTACAAAGGGGCGCGTAATCGCACGCAGCCAGGCAGGCAGGTACTGATAAAGACGGTAATAACCGCGAGCGCCCAGGCTCAGTACATCAATAAAACTGTGCAGCGGACGATCAGGGGTGAAATCTTCGCTCCAGTTCAACCACGCATCAGCGCGAGCAAAGGTGCATTGCACGTAATCGATTTTCTGTTGCGCAGACAGTTCGTTAAGCGAGATACCGATGAAGTTCTTGTGGCTGCGACTGACAATCCCGGAGAACAGAAACTCGCGCTCGCCACGCTGCATCAACAAGCTGACCCGCTCGCCCATTGGCAAACTCAGTTGCGCGTCCAGCTCGATGCCTGCGCCACCGTCGGAGTAGTCCACCAGCATGCCGGGGTAGAAACGTCCGTTCGGCAAACGCACAGCAGCAGGCAATTGGGCCTGGACGCGATGGGTTTCACGCACCTGACGCACCTCGGCAGCAATCGCCACCGCAGCGCCGACAATCAGCAGGTTGTAGAGCACCCAGAGCATGCTGACCAGAATCGTGCCGACCTCATTCGACGGGCCGGTAAACAAACGCCACACCGCAAAGCCCAGGCCAAGAACATTGAGCGCCGCCAGCACCAGGTAAGGCCGTGCGATCCCCCAGTCGAACTGGTTCTCGCTCATCAACCCACCTTTGGCGGTCACGTTGAACTTGCCTTTCTTCGGGTTGAACAACGCCACAGTCGTAGGCCGTGCGATGTACCAGGCGAGCACGGTTTCATAGACTTCGCCCCAGAAGGTCAGGCGATGTTCGCCCTGCATTCTGGAGTTGGTCAGGCTGGCATGGACCATGTGCGGGATCACGTACAGAACGATCATCAGTGCGGGGGCATAGATGATGTAGGCGTGCAGCAGGAGGAATGCCAAGGGGGCGGTGAGAAATACCAGCCGCGGCAGGCCCGCCAGAAAGTGCAGCATGGCGTTGGCATAACAGATCCGCTGAAAGATCGTCAGCCCCTTGCCCAGCAATGGATTGTCCGTGCGAAAAATCTGCGCCATGCCCCGCGCCCAGCGAATCCGCTGACCGATGTGCGCCGACAGGCTTTCAGTTGCCAGCCCCGCGGCCTGAGGAATCCGCACATAAGCCGAGTTCCAGCCCTGGCGATGCAGGCGCAACGCGGTATGCGCGTCTTCGGTAACGGTTTCCACGGCAAAACCGCCGATGTCATCAAGGGCAGAACGACGCAGTACCGCACATGAGCCGCAAAAGAACGCGGCGTTCCACATGTCGTTGCCGTCCTGGACGAGGCCGTAAAACAGCTCACCTTCGTTGGGGCGCTGCCGGAAGGTATCCAGATTGCGCTCGAAAGGGTCTGGCGAAAGAAAGTGATGCGGCGTCTGTACCAGCGCCAGCTTCGGGTCGCGCAGGAACCAGCCAACGGTCAGTTGCAGGAAGGAGCGAACCGGCACGTGATCGCAATCGAATATCGCCACCAGCTCGCCATCGAGCTGCTGCAACGCATGATTGAGGTTGCCGGCCTTGGCGTGTTTGTTGTCGGAACGGGTGATGTAGTTCACGCCCGCCTGCTCGGCAAACAGCCGAAACGCGTCACGCTTGCCATCATCGAGAATCGATATGCGCAGCTTGTCGTGCGGCCAGTCGATACCCAGTGCGGCGTACACCGTGCCGCGCACGATGGACAAATCCTCGTTGTAGGTCGGGATCAGCAGATCAACGGTCGGCCACAAACGTGTGTCACGCGGCAGTTGCGCGGGGGGCCGCCGCAGAGGCCAGCAGGTCTGGACATAACCGAGCAACAGCACCAGCCAGGAATAGGTTTCGGCGATCAGCAGCATGACGCCGCAGGCCAGATCCAGTGGGCTGTCCCAGTTCAGGGTTGCGGTGTAACGCCACCAGAGATAACGGCACGAAACAATGACCGACAGCATGATCAGCAGCAGTGTCGGAAAACGCCCTGGCACACGACGGATCAACATCGCCACCGCCCACAGCAGAATCACGAACAACAGTTGCGAGAAATAGCTGAAAGGTTCGGTGATACACACCGCAACCAGCAGCAAGGCCACGGCCGCGCAGAGATAACTCAGGCAACGCTGCTGGCGAGCACTCAGGGTTTGCCACCATTTGGCACTGCCATGCACTGACTGGCTCTGAGTCATTTGTACCGGCAAGCCATCCAGCAAAGTCCCGAGGCGCTTCCAGACGCTCCGATTAATCTGACCGGTCGTGCGCAGCCACTGCGGCACTGCACGGCGGCGATAGCTCGGCCAGGGCCGGAACACCAGCAACCAGAGGCTTTGCAGGGCTATACGCAAGGGATCCCCGGCACGCGGCTGCTTGCCCGCCAGATGCGGATACCAGCGTTGACGTTGTTCCAGCAGACGTTGCCAGACCGGAGATTCCAGCCGCAAAACCAGCCAGCTCAGGCTGATCAGAGACGCCAGCAAGAATGCCGTCGGTGGATAGCAATCGTACTGGCGACGCAGCTGCATGTAAGGGAAGTAGCGCGCATTCATGCCAGCTCACCGCGGCGCGTCAGGCACCAGGTCGCCAGACTCAGAGCGTCCTGGGCAGCCAGACTGTCAGGTGCGTATTGGCCGACCGGTTGCTTGAACGCCAACGACTCACTCAACGCCTCATCAGCATGCACCGTGAGCGGCAAAAGACGCGATGCGTGACTCTCGCGCCAGATCAGCAGCAAGTCGCGCTGCAACTGACTGCCGGGATCAAAACGATTGACCAGTAACGGCGAGGACGCGGACGGCTGGAGCAAGAGCACATGACAGGCTGCATCCGCTTGCGCGATCTGGATCGGAAACTGACACGGGCCGATCGTCGAGTGGCCTGTCAGACGTTGCGGCATGTCGAACAGGATCCAGTCGTAGTGAATGGCCAGATTCGCCTGACGTCGACTCCAGAGGAACGGATCATCGATCAGTTGCCCTTCGATGAGCATGCTCTCTGCATGGGTCAACTGCCCATAGGGCAACAGCTGCAATGTCGGTGACAAGCTCCAGGCCTGACCATACCAGTCCTCACCGTCCAGCATGGCCCGGGCCCACCCGCCACTCTCTGCCACGGGCAGATTGAAATGCAGGCGCAGTATGTTTTCCGGGCACATATCGATCATCAATACGCGCTCGCCCAGGCTTTCAAGGGCATAACCCAATGCCGCCAGCAATGAGCTGGTGCCGACGCCGCCGCGAATGCCACGCAAGCTCAGGGTGGTCACGATTGCGCCCCGAACCTGTTTTTGCGGATCGGTTGATGGGCCGGCAAATCTTGCGTCGGCTCGCCAGGGATCGTCAGATCAACCAGCAAAGGCCAACGCTGCAAGGCACGGCTCAGCTCCATCTGCGCAGAGATATCGACATACTCGAGGCTCGGCAGACTCAGCTCGACTTTAAGTCGGGCAATATCATCGGCTCGCTCGTTGCGCGAAACCGCCTGCTTTTTCACTTGAACCTTTGCGGGTAAGGCAGCCATGCGCCCTTCTCCTTGATCCGAACGTAAGGCTTGCCGGCGTAGTCGAGTACTACGGTTCCGGAGTTTTCCGAGACCATCGGGGTCTCTGGCAGATTGGCCAGGAGCACTTTCCAGTCAGGTATCAACCCTTCCCCTTGAGGCGGGGCGGCATACAAGCGCGAGATGATTTCCGAGACCGCCAGGTAGCTGCTTGGTCCGGAGATGTGCAACGGTTCCGGGCGCGGATTTTTGCCCATGCCGATCAGCTTGATGCCGACCGGAACATGGGTAATCGACGGGCTCGGAATTTCGCGCATGCCGTCGATCTGCATCCGGTCGCCATGCAACGCCGCGCCGTGCTCAGGGACGATCACCACCGCCACTCTTCGGCCGCTCTTTTCCAGTTCCTTGAGGAACGCGGCAAGGTCGTCGATCAGGGTTTGCGCACGGGGTTTGTACTCGGCGCTTTTGGTACCGCCATCGGCAGTGAGCGCGCGGTTGCCGTCATGCAACGTCGTGGTGTTGTAAAACAGCGCCACTCGGGAGTCAGCCTCCCCCTCGCGGTGCTTCCACCATTTATCCAGAACGTCCCGGTCACGCAAGACCGGCGAGCCGTCAAAGCCCACTAGCGTCCGCGGGAGATCCGACGTACTGACTGCAGGGCCAGGCATTGATCCCTGAGCACGAACCTCGTCCATGAAACCTTCGAACTGCCCGGTGTGATTGAGCATGACCTCGCTGTCGAAGCCCAGCTTGCGCAGATCATCCATCAACAGACATTGCTCGGGCGCTACGCCGTATAGCTTGTTGTGTGGCTGCTGGCCGCAGCTGGCACGCAACAGTCGAATGGCAGCGGGACCGCTGTAGGAAGTGGCCGAGTTGAAGTTGTCGAATACCACGTCCATCTGCTGCAGCAACTTATTGTCCCGCATGCCCACGGCGTCCAGATCATCCCAGGCCATGGAGCAGATGTTAATCAATAGCAGGTCGAACGGTTGGGCGGCCGATGCCGAAGGGACAAACGCCACCTGCCGCCCTGCCTCGGAGCTGTAGAACTTCTGCAGGTAGCTATCAAGCGTCTTGCTGTCCGGCTCGGCAGCGCTGATGGCAGCGGCAGGTCCGGCCACTGGATTGACCGGCTGCGGAACGGGTGCATGCATCGCCAACAATCCCGAACCGCCCAGCCAGGCAAAACCGGCCAGGGTCAGGGTGGTCAGACGCAGCCACTGACGGACGAAGAAATACCCCACCATCAGCAGCAGCAACGCGCCGCATAGGTTCCAGTCGATGAAGCGACCAGCCAGTTCCAGCAGGTAGTCACCGGTGAAGTTCAGGACGCCAGGCTGATCCAGCAAACGACTGAAAGGCGGAAGCCAGGTGTCTTGATACAACAACGCTACGCCTACCGGTATCGCAATCACCGTGCGCAACAGCGCCAGATATCTATTGCGCAGCGGCACCAGCAAAACGGCGGCGAAAACCAGATTCGGCAGGATTTGCAGATTCAGGTATCCAGCCCAGAGCAGCGCAAGCTTGATAATGAAATACAGGTTCCACAGCCCCAGACCGGGCCAGGTCCAGACAGTATGGGTACGCACCGGCGCGGCGCTGACGCTCTCAGGATGGATCATGAGCGTCACTCACAGTGGGCGCAGCGGATACACGTCGGCGAACGCCGCGGGGTTTCAGATAACGCGGGGGCAAGTAACGCTGGAACCACAGTTTGAGGTTCAGGTGAAAACGGCCCAATACCAGCATCAAGGCCACGGTCATCAGGCAGCTCGCCGCGATGACCTGCAACAGCTCGGCATACTTCATGAGCAGTGCTCCGACAACGTCAGGGTGATCCGCTGCGGTATATAGCCGACCTGGATAATGGCCTGGGTCAGATCCGCTGTGACCTGCTCCGTGGCAAGGCGGGAAGTTTCCAGCAGCTGCGATGCGTCGAGGAAGTCCTGACGCGGCAGCATGTCTACCGCAGAAAGCGACTTGCACTCAGTGAACAGGTCGCGCCAGGGCAAGCGGCAAATGTTGCCCAGCGCCGGTTCCAGGCCGTCACCGCGACAGGCGAACAGGAACAGGTAAAACACGCCGTTGACCACACAGGCTACGTCGCCAAAACGCCGCAAGCTGATCTGGTTCAGGTACTGATCAATGTTCAGATCGCCTCGCGGCCGAAGGCTCAGCAATTGGTGAACCAGTTCGCCCGAGGCACCGCTATAGACTTGATCCAGCAATGCGATGAATTCTTGCGGCGACACAAGACCGCGCTGGGCGGGCGGGCGCAGTCGTTCGAACAGCGACTGGAAATCGGGCGTCTGACGGTAGTGCCAAGTCAGGCCCTGCACGCTGTCGACCATGCTCAGGAAGTTCGCCAGTTGAGTATTGGCCGGCACAATCAGGTTGGCACCGCAGGCCAGCAACAGGCGCTCATCCCGGTAGCGCAGGCAAGGCTCCATCTCGCGCACAATGATTTTCAGGGCTACGCCACAGTGGTCTCGCAAATGATGCAACTGCCGGGCAAGCGGTTCGACTTCGCTGTTGCTCTCCAGCGCCACGATGACGCTGGCAGCACGAGCGTGTGCCGCCTGTTCCAGCAAGTCACTGCGCTTTTCAAACAGACGCCACTGCTCCGACAACGGTGCAGTGCCCTCAAGCACCGCACGTTGCGTAAGGTAAATGCGTTGGTCGTCGGTACGTACCTGAAAAGGGCTGGACGAGGGCGATTTGCTCTGGGCAAATGCACCGTCTGTCACCTTCAGATCGAACGCCTGCGCGGCGCATACGCCCAAACTGCTGTGCCAGAAGTTGAGCTGATAACGCACACCGCCGTCCTGGCGATACAGCTGCGCCAGACCGGAAATCTGCTCGTTGAGATCAAGCAGTTTTTCATGCAACTGCGGGGCCTGATCACTGCACAGCACCAGCAGTGTGCAATTGCGTTTAACCAGCCATTGACGGGTACTTTCACACCAGCGTTGCAGTTCCAGCCCGGTGAAGTTCTCCAGGCTGTCAGCCGACAACATGAGCACCAGATGACTGTCACGTGCAAGATTGATGCGGTGCAGATCTGCCGTCAGCGACGTGAGAAATTTACGGGCCGACCCGGGAACAGCGAACAGGCGTAAGGCGGACGGACCACAATCTGCGTCCATGGATTCGACGACTGTTTGAGGGTCGATATGGGTGCTGACCAAGGTGGCCAGATGCTGTTCGGTCAGCGCGGACAGGAACTGTCGGGCGAGCATGTCAGCATCCGATGCCAGATCCAGTGCGATCCAGTACAAACCTCCCTGGCGCAGCAGCATGTTCTCATCCTGCATCTGCCGGATGGCTAATGTGACATGACCCAAACGCGCTACCCCATCAATTCGAATGCACAGGCAACCCTCAGCCCGAAATGGCTGAACGTTGGCAGGACTACAAGACTTTTAACTACAAAAAACGAGGCAAGCGCTCGTCAAGGCGGCGCGTTTGATACGCGTCGAACCTCAATATTCAGAGCGTGTAAATGAGTGCGATCATCCCCACCGCGCGATCTGATTCCTTCAACAAACCAGCCATGGCAGTGAACATTCATTCCGTGTGGCGCGAATAATGTGCCATCAAAGTGACACTGTCAATAATTTGAAAAGCTTGTTGTGCGCAACGGACGAACGGTAGTGGCGTGTCGTTTTTTTGGCGATATAAAACCGTTGCAAACTGTTACATAGCCTGAGAACAGCTCAAAACCGCTCCTATCAAACAACACGTAACTATCTGAATTACGCAAATCCTGTGGGACCGAATTCATTCGGGAATGGGCCAGTACATCCACTACATAATCTTCGTCTGGAATGCTGTCTTCCCGGATGAATCCGGTCCCACCAGCCCTCTGTTTACCGGGGCAGCTCTAAGGGTGACCGCAGGCAAATAAAAAAGGGCGCCTGAGCGCCCTTGAGTTTGTCTGCGTTTATTCCTGAGGCAGCGCCATACCTTTCGGCCATAGCAACCAGATATTGCCCTTCTGCTTCATGTCGCCCGCCAGATGACCCGCTTCATCGCCCGTGCCCCAGAACAAATCGGCACGAACCTCACCGGCGATTGCGCCGCCGGTGTCCTGTGCGGCGACCGGACGAACCAGCGCGGTACCGTCAGGCCGGGTGGTCGACAGCCAAAGCAGGCTGCCCAACGGGATAACCTTGCGGTCAATCGCAACGCTGTAACCCGATGTCAACGGCACATTCAACGAGCCCCTTGGCCCTTCGTTGCTGTCAGGGTTGCGGGTGAAGAATACGTAACTGGGGTTGCTCGCCAACAGCTCGGGGATGCGCGAGGGATTGGCTTTCGCCCATGCGGCGATGCTGCCCATGGTGATGTCTTCCTTGGGTATCGCACCCTGCTCTACCAACCAACGGCCAATGGCCCGGTAGGGTCTGCCGTTCTGATCGGCGTAAGCGATACGCAGCTGTTTGCCATTCTCCAGGCGAACCCGGCCAGAGCCCTGAATCTGCAGAAACTGCAGGTCCATCGGATCGGTCAACCAGGCAATCACGGGGGCATTCAGGCCCTGCGCGCCGATAGTTGCGGCGTCATCGTAAGGCTTGAGCACGCGCCCTTCGAGACGTCCGCGCAGACGTTTGCCTTTGAGCTCCGGGTAGATGCTTTCCAGATTGACGATGATCAGGTCGTCAGGCACGCCATAGATCGGCACCGAAGCTTTGGCGGTTTTGGTCAGGCTGCCGGGGTAGACCGGCTCGTAGTAGCCGGTGATCAAACCGTCCGCGCTGCCGGTAGCCGAGCGCATGCTGTAGACCTGAAGATTCGCCTGCAGAAAGTCGCGGATCTGCACCGCGCTGGCATTCGCAGGCACTGTGGCCGCAGCGGCACAGGTCGCGCCCCAGACTGCATCGGCCTTGAGTCGCACACAGGCGCTGCGCCACGAAGCGAAACCGGCTTGCAGGTCAGCATCGGAGACCGCAGGCAGGGCATCCCAGGTCGCCTGGGTGTAAGTGGTATGCGGGGGTGGCGGCGGTTCTGGTGGCGGGGCTGGCTGTTTGTCTCCGCCATCGCAACCGACGAGCAGAATTGCCAACGGCACGGCCCAGGCCAGGCCTTTGCGCCATTGCTTGAAAGAAAGGTTCATGAGCACTGCGGCTCCCCTGGAGCGGTGTGGGCCGCAAGGGTACTCAATGCCCGCACGCGTGTCCAAAGGGCAAGGTGTCAGCTCAGGAATTACAGGTGATGACTGAGGAAATACCGTGTCATGTGTGACACAAATCCTGTGGGAGATTCTATGTTTGCCTGCAAGCGAGTTCTTGATCTTGCAGGACCGGCTTTAGCCGGGAGAGCGGTATGTCGCCAAAGAAAATTTAGCGAACATTCGGACTTCCTCCCGGCTAAAGCGGAACGCCGCCCGGCCGGTCCTACGGAATAGCGCGGTCTATGTGGGAGCGAGGCTTGCCCGCGATAAGGCTGGACACCATCTAAAGTGAACCGCGTCCTGCCCTATCGCGGGCAAGCCTCGCTCCCACAGGACCCTATTCCAATTCAAGCAACTGCGCTCAACCTCACTTCAACTGATTGGCAAACCGGCTCACAGCGCCCACCACCTGTCGGGCGCCTTCCTGGATTTCGACGATCACTGAGCCTGCATCGTTTGCCAGCCCCAGCCCCTGCTCGGCCTGCCCCCGGCTGTTGGCCATTCCGCGTACGGCGGCGTCCACCAGATTCTGGTTCTGCTGCACCACGTTGACGATTTCCTCAGTCGCGGTGCTGGTTCGCCCGGCCAGTTGCCGGACCTCATCGGCGACCACCGCAAAGCCTCGACCCTGCTCACCAGCCCGGGCGGCTTCAATGGCCGCGTTAAGCGCCAGCAGGTTGGTTTGCTGCGCGATGCCGCCGATGGTCTGAACGATGGAGCTGATCAGCAGCGACTGCTTGCCCAACGCTTCGATGCCTTCTGACGCCGACTGCATTTCGTCCGAAATCTTGCGCATGGTGTCTACAGTGTCCTGAACTACAGTCGCGCCGCGCTGGGCACTCAAGTCCGTACGCTGGGAAATCTCGAAAGCGATGCCTGCCGCTTCACTGACTTCCACCTCGCGCTCGACCTGATCGGTCACCACAGTCGCAAACTTCACAACCTTGTAAAGCTTGCCCTGAGCGTCATGCACCGGGTTATAGGTTGCTTCCAGCCATACCACACGACCACTGGCGTCAATCCGCTTGAACCGGCTGGCAACAAATTCGCCACGATTCAAGGTCGCCCAGAACTCTTTGTATTTGGATGAAGAAGTTTCTTCAGGCTCGCAAAACATGCTGTGGTGCTTGCCCTTGATCTGCGAAAGGCTGTAACCCATACCGCGCAAGAACTGGTCGTTGGCGGTAATGACATGCCCACCGAGATCAAACTCGATGACCGCAGTGGAGCGCAGCAACGCCTGTATGAATCCAGCGTTTTCCGTGGCCAGTTCGATCGTTTCGGTGATGTCGGTACCGAAGCAACGGATCTCGGACAACTTGCCGTCCCCACCCATGATCGGATACCAGATCGCCCGCAACCAGGCCAGACTGCCGTCCACTTTGATAAAACGGTAGTTGTCGATGACCGATACGCCACTGTCGACTGCCGCCCGCAGGTTACGGTAACAATCAAGCTGCTTGACGTAAGCCGGGATGAAGTCATCCAGCGGTCGGCCCTGCACGCGCTCGGCACCGTAACCCAGTGTTTTCAGAAAATTGTCATTGATACGGGTAATGCGATAGCTGGGATCAAGGGTGATGGAGAGCATCTGAGCATTCATGCCGACTTCCATCTGCCTGTAGATCGCCAACTCGGCTTGTTGCGCCTGTAATTCCTTTTTCAAGCGAGTGTTGAACATTTCGCCACCGGTCGATGTGTTGAGTATTTCGGTTATCGGCAAAGGGTGAAAAGGGCTTATGACCCTTTGTCAGATTTCACGCAACGCGCTAAACGCAACGAGATGCATAAGGTTGAGCCACTTCGGGTTCACCATTCACCCCCATATGAATGAATAAAGCAGACTTTCTGCCAGTGCGCGTGTTTTTTACAAGATGTTGCGAGCCAGCTTTACTTGGCCGAAGTGTCGTCTAGCATGTGAAGGGTCTCGCGCAGCATCTCCCCGCAGTATCAAGGATGGTCAGCCAGAGTGTGGTGGTCATGAAGATCCCGACCGGCGACCGCTCTATCCTCATGAACGGAGTTGAAAGCCACCGTATGAAAGCAATCGTCACCGGCATCACAGGACAGGATGGCGCCTACCTGAGCGAGTTATTGCTCGAAAAGGGCTACACGGTTTATGGCACCTACCGACGCACAAGCTCCGTGAACTTCTGGCGCATAAACGAACTGGGCATCCAGAATCATCCCAACCTGCACCTGATCGAATACGACCTGACCGATCTGTCAGCCAGCATTCGTCTGCTGCAGAAAACCGAAGCCACGGAAATCTATAACCTGGCAGCGCAAAGCTTCGTGGGCGTGTCCTTCGACCAACCGGTCACCACCGCCGAAATTACCGGCCTGGGCGTGGTCAATCTGCTCGAAGCCATACGCATCGTTAACCCGAAGATCCGCTTTTATCAGGCATCCACCTCCGAGATGTTCGGCAAGGTGCAAGCCATTCCGCAAATTGAAAGCACGCCGTTTTACCCGCGCAGCCCTTATGGCGTTGCCAAGCTTTACGCGCACTGGATGACCATCAATTACCGGGAGTCGTACGGAATCTTTGGAACCAGCGGCATCCTGTTCAACCACGAGTCGCCCCTGCGCGGGCTGGAATTCGTGACTCGCAAGATCACCGACTCAGTAGCCAAGATCAAACTGGGCCAACTGGACGCGTTTTCTCTAGGCAACATGGACGCCAAGCGTGACTGGGGTTATTCCAAAGAGTACGTCGAGGGCATGTGGCGCATGCTCCAGGCTGACGAGCCGGACACCTTTATCCTCGCCACCAACCGCGTGGAAACCGTGCGTGACTTCGTCACCATGACGTTCAAGGCCGTCGGTATGGACATTGAGTGGAAAGGCTCAGGCGAAGAGGAGCATGCGGTCGATGCGGTAACGGGCAAAGTGCTGGTGACGGTCAACCCGAAATTTTACCGTCCGAACGAGGTCGAACTGCTCGTCGGAGACCCGGCCAAGGCGAAGAAAATCCTCGGTTGGGAGTCCAAAACCACGCTAGAGGAGCTGTGCCGCATGATGGTTGAAGCCGATTTGCTGCGTAATGAAAGAGGCATTAGCTTCTGATGACTATTGCTGGCAAGCGCGCGTTGATTACCGGCATCCACGGTTTTACCGGTCGCTACATGGCTGCAGAACTCAAAGCCCAGGGCTGCGAAGTCATTGGCATTGGTCGTCAATCTTCTGAAGAAGCGGGTTATTACCAAGTCGATCTGGCGGACACTGCAGCACTGCAAAAGCTGTTGGCCGAAATCCAGCCTGACATTGTGGTGCATCTTGCCGCAGTGGCATTTGTCGGACATGGCGTGGCGGATGCGTTTTATCAGGTCAACCTGATCGGCACTCGCAACCTGCTGGAAGCCATCGATGCGTGCGGCAAAACCCCGGACTGTGTGCTGATCGCCAGCAGCGCGAATGTCTACGGGAATGCCTCAGAAGGTTCGCTGGATGAAACAACGCCAGCCTCCCCTGCCAATGATTACGCGGTCAGCAAGTTGGCCATGGAGCACATGGCTAACCTCTGGCAGGCCCGACTACCTCTAATCATTGCCCGCCCGTTCAATTACACCGGCGTGGGGCAGGACGAAAACTTTCTGTTGCCCAAAATCGTTGCGCACTTGTTGCGCAAGGCGGACAGAATCGAACTGGGCAACCTTGATGTGTGGCGCGACTTCAGCGACGTGCGGGCGGTTGTCAGTGCCTATCGAGGGTTGCTGGAGGCTCAGCCTCTAGGGCAGACCATCAACGTCAGCTCGGGCGTCACTCACTCACTGCGCGAAGTGATCGACATGTGCAGCGAAATCACCGGCCATGAAATCATGACCGAAGTGAACCCGGCGTTTGTGCGGGAGAACGAAGTGAAGACGCTGTGCGGGAATAACTCACGGCTGCGCGGGTTGGTGCCGGAGTGGAAGACGCCGCCGTTGAAAGAGACGCTGCGGTGGATGTTGGAAGGCTGATGCACGGCTAATGATTCACACATCTTGAATTGGAATGGGAATCCTCTGTGGGAGCTGGGCTTGCCCGCGATAAGGCTGGCGCGATTCTCTTTAGATCGCGTCCAGCCTTATCGCGGGCAAGCCCAGCTCCCACAGAGGAGAGCATTTCAATTTAAATGATAAGCACTGCCAATCAGTGCAACGAAGCCTCTCTCGACTTCGCTACGTCTTCAGCCTTCACTTCCCCGTTGCTCTGTCCAAAACGACGCAATACAAACGTGCTGACCGCTGCCAGCTCGGTATCGTTATAGGCGCGGGCGAAGTCGGGCATGCGTTGATCAGCGCGGAGCGTCCCTTGGGTGTGGCCCTCCAGCAGCGTCGCCATCAGGTTGGTGCCTGCCGGGTCGTTGACTGTTTTCAAGCCGATCAAGGTCGCAATGGCCGACTGATTACCCGTACCGTCCAAACGGTGGCAGCCCACGCAGGAGTCAGTGAAGACCTTGCTGCCCAGGCTTTTCTCCGCCTTGTCGTTGACCGCAACCGCTGGCCGCGGCACACCTTCACTACGTGCAGGCGTGGACTTGAGGTACACGGCAATCGCGTTCACATCTTCCGGCGTCAGGTAGCGCAGGCTGTGTTCGACAGCATCCGCCATCGGCCCGCCAGCACCGCCATAACCCGGTGCATAACCTTTGGACAGGTAGCTCACCAAAGCTTCCTGCGGCCAGGCACCGATCCCGTGTTTCGGGTCAGAGCTGATGTTATAGGCGCGCCAGTTGCCAATCTCGCCACCGGCCAGGGATTTACCGCTGCTCATGGCCTGGAAGATATTGCGCGGGGTATGGCATTCGCCACAGTGCCCTGGACCTTGCACCAGATAAGCACCGCGATTCCATTCAGCAGACTGTTTGCTGTCCGGCACGAAGCGTTCGTTATCGGCGAAGATCGCGTTCCAGAAGAACATGCCCCAACGCTGGTTGAACGGGAACGCCAGGTCATTTTCTTTGGGCTTCTGACTGATCGGCTCAAGGCTGAACAGATACGCCTTGATCGCCAGAATGTCCTCGCGCGGCATCAATGTGTACGAGGTATACGGGAAGGCCGGGTAGTAATGTTTGCCGTCCTTGCCGACGCCCTTTTGTAGCGCGCTGACAAATTCATCGTCGGTCCAGTTGCCAATCCCGGTTTCTTTATCGGGGGTGATGTTCGGCGAATACAGCGTGCCAAACGGCAGCTTGAACTCCAGACCACCCGCGTAGGGTTTGCCGCCAGGTGTCACGTGACACGCCACGCAATCAGCGGCGCGAGTCAGATACTCGCCTTTGCTGATGAGGCTTTGATCAGCAGCCTGAACCGTCAGCCCAAAGCTTGCACCCAGCACGGCGAGCGCATAATTCAACGTTTTCATAACAGCGCTCCTCAAAGAGTGAAATAGCCGGAACGGCTCAGTGGCAGACGACGCTCGCGTACTTTCGACGCGGCGAACACGGCGTTGACCAGCGCTGCAGCAGCAGGCACTGCGCCGGTCTCACCGACACCACCGGGGCTTTCTTCACTCTTGATCACATGCACTTCCACGGGCGGAGCATCACTCATGCGGATCTGCCGATAGCCGTGGAAGTTGGTCTGCACCACTTGGCCTTTTTCGATGAGGATTTCGTTGAACAGCGCAGCCGACAGGCCGAAGAGCGTTCCGCCCTCCATTTGCGATTCGACAGACCGTGGGTTGGTGGCAAAGCCGCAATCCACCACCGTGATCAGACGCTTGATGCGCATCCCTTTGTTAGCCTGCACTTCCAGCTCGACGATGGTCGCCACAAAGCTGCCAAACACAGCACTGACCGCTACGCCTCGACCGTGACCGGCGGGCAGAGGGGTTTTCCAGTCGGCGATTTCTGCAGCTTTCTTCAGCACTGCCTGAGCGCGGGGTTGCTCCTGCATCAGGCTCAAGCGGTATTCAACCGGATCAACTTTGGCGTTGTGCGCCAGCTCGTCGATGAAGCTTTCGACGGCGTAAGTGCTGCGCAACGGGCCCACGCCACGCCACCAGGAAACCGGAATAACCTCCGGGTCCTGGCGGATGTAACGCACTTGCAAGCTGTCCAGTTTGTAGACCGGATCGATGGCCACTTCGACGGCGTCAGCATCCACACCGCTTTCCGGCAACTTGCCGACATAGGCGGCCATGACCGAAGCGCCTGCGATTCGGTGTTCCCAACCGACAGGCTTGCCATCTTTACCCAGCGCCGCATTCATGCGATCCACGTAATGCGGGCGGTATTTGTCGTGGGTCATGTCCTCTTCACGGCTCCAGATCAGCTTGATCGGGTAGCTGAGCTGGCGGGCGATGTCCACGGCCTGGAAGATGAAGTCCGACTCCAGACGCCGGCCAAAGCCGCCGCCGATGAGCTGGTTGTGGATAACTACTTTATCCACAGGCAGACCGGCGACCTTGGCCGCGCCCATTTGCGCAAAGCCAGGGGCCTGGCAACCGACCCACAGCTCGCACATGTCCGGACGCACATGAGCAACACAGGTCATGGGTTCCAGCGGCGAGTGAGACAGGAATGGCTGCTGGTACACGGCTTCAAACTGGCTTGAAGCGTTCTTCAGCGCCGCACCGATATCACCGGTCTGCTTGGCGAACACGCCGTCTTTGGAACTGGCGTCCAGCAGCTCTTTGTCCAGCTGTGCGGAATCAATCGACGCATGTGGACCGAAGTCCCATTCGATTTCCAGCGCCTTCAGCGCTTGCTGGCAGGACCAGAAATTAGTCGCAGTAACGGCGACAGCATTCTCCAGGCGGACCACATCGCGCACGCCGGGGACTTTGCGTGCTGCCTCGTCTTTCACGCTGCGCAGCTTGCCGCCATGGACCGGACAGGTGAGCGACGAAGCGATCAGCATGTCGGGGATTTTTACGTCGATGGTGAACTGCGCCGAACCGTTGACCTTGTGCGGCGTGTCCAGACGTTGAGCGGAAGTGCCCAGCAATTTGAAGTCGGCGATAGCCTTGAGCGGGACGTCCTTGGGAACCGGGAGCGCAGCGGCGGTTTCTACCAGTTCGCCATAGGCCAGCGTCTTGCCGTTAGGCCCCAGCACGTGACCGTTTTCGGCACGGCACAGGCTTGGCGCCACGTTCCATCGAACGGCGGCGGCTTCGATCAGCAGAACCCGTGCGGTTGCCCCGGCTTTGCGCAATGGCTCCCAGGTGTAGCGGGTCGATGAGGAACCGCCGGTGGCCTGGAACTGCAGAATGTTGTCGGTATACAGCGCCGCGTCGGGCGGCGACTCTTCGATCCTCACCGAGCTGAGCGGGACTTCCAGCTCTTCAGCGACCATCATCGCGATACCGGTCTGCACGCCCTGACCCATTTCGATTTTTGGCGAGATCACGGTGACCTGACCGTCGAGGGCTACGCGCACAAAGGCACCAAAACCCGGAGAAGCCTTGTCACCCAGACGAGCAGCGCTGACCACTTCGGCCGCCATGCTGCGTGTGGCCATCGGCGGCAGCCAGGTGCTGATCACCAGCCCACCCAGCGAAAGCGCTCCACCCTTGAGCAGCCCGCGACGTGACACCGTCGCAGCAGATCCTTTTACTTCTGACATGGTGTCTTCCTTCAGGCCTGACTGACGCTTTTGATGGCGGCACGAATCCGCGTATAGGTCGCGCAACGGCACAGATTCCCGGCCATGGCCTCGGTGATCTGTTCATCGTTGGCATCCGGATGCGCCTGCAGCAGCGCCACGGCAGACATGATCTGCCCCGGCTGGCAGTAACCGCATTGCACGACTTCGTGCGCGAGCCAGGCTTTTTGCACTTCCTGACCAACCGGCAATTCGCCGACGGCTTCAATGGTGGTCACTTTGCGCCCACACACAGCACTGACCGGCAACACGCAAGAGCGCACCGCCTGGCCATCGAGATGCACCGTGCACACGCCGCACTGGGCAATACCGCAGCCATATTTAGTGCCCGTCAGGCCCAGCACGTCGCGCAGGACCCAGAGCAAAGGCATGTCTTCAGCGACATCCAGCTCATGCTGCTGACCATTGATCAGTAGTGTTTGCATCGTAAAACCTCTGGCATTCATCACGGTTAACCGCTGATGCATCGCCTCGGCGACGCTGGTCCACAGCGGTTTCGGTTCGGTTCGTTATAGTTCTGTGATCACCCGGATCGTTGCCAGGTGATTTAAAAGTAGCGCGCCTATGAAAACTCCGGAGGATTTAATCCGGCTGGCAGAAACAAAATAAAGAAAGACAGCAGGTACGGCAGCCGCTCTACGGCGTGACTTGCGCAATACCTTGACGAGGATCGTCAGCAATACGGTCGTGCGCGGATAGTACGCGTGTGCTGGCACGGGACGGAATGCCTAGAACTCCGGGGTTCGTGCCTGATTCCATGCATTTCCTGATTAAACGCTTGGAATACACCCTTACAGGTTTTACACAACTCCGTAGGACCGGCTTTAGCCGGGAGGGGGTCAGAACATCCAAAAGATCTACTTCTATTGAAATACTGTCCTCCCGGCTAAAGCCAGTCCCACGTCATCAGTGATTCCTGTGGGAGATTCTATGCTCGCCCACGTCAGTGATTCCTGTGGGAGCCGAGCTTGCTCGCGATGAACGATAACGCGGTCCGGCTGAAACAACGCGTTGCCTGCATCGCGAGCAAGCTCGGCTCCCACAATGGATATGCGCCAGGCACTAATTACTTCACAAATCTCTGAACTATCGATTTGAGCTTTCCTATTCTTCTCTCTCATCACGCCCACCTAAGATCAGGCCGCGTCACTTGCTTGAGCAATCTTTGAGGTCGATCGATGAAGCTGGAAATATTCCGCACCCTTTGGGGCTATACCGCGAGCAAAACCCAGGCTCTGGAAGAACTGCTCGAAGCCGGGTTCGACGGAATGGAAGCACGCCTGCCACTGAGCGCTGCGGAGCGGGCCGAGTTTGCGGCGTTCTTGCGGGCCAATCAGGTGGGCTATATCAGCACTGTCTTCACCGCTTACGACGTGCTGCCAGAACAATCAGCGACAGTCGCCGAACACCTCACTGATCTGGACAAGAAACTGGGCTGGGCGAGTGAGCTGTCGCCACGCTTCGTCAACGTACTGGCCGGTAATGATCGTTGGCAATTAACACAACAAGTGGAGTTCTTCGGTCAGGCTCTGGAACTGGCGCGCAAGCACGGTCAGTTATGCACTTTCGAAACTCATCGCTCGCGCTCGTTGTTCAATCCGTGGGTGACCCTTGAACTGATTCGGCAATTGCCGGACCTGCGTTTCACCAGCGACATCAGCCACTGGATCGTGACCTGCGAGCGTCTGCTCAACGATCCGGAAGATGACCTGAGCGCTTTCGTTGAACGCGTCCATCACATTCAGGCCCGGGTTGGTTACGACCAGGGCCCGCAAGTCCCGCATCCCGCCGCACCGGAATACGCAAAGGAATTGGCCTTCCATCAGCAACACTGGGAAGCGATCTGGCGCTCGCAACAGGAGCGCGGCTATCAAGTCACTACGCTGACGCCAGAGTTCGGCGCCGATGGCTACCTGCATCACCTGCCCTTCACCAATGTGCCGGTGGCCGATTTGTGGTCGCTGAACACCTGGATGGGTAAGACCGAACGCGAACACTTCCAGCGCTTCTCCCAATCCACCTACCGCTAATGGAGCCTGTTGTCATGCCGGATCACTCTCAAGCCATCGCCAACTTCAACAGCATCCCGGTTGTGGATATCGCCGGGCTGTTCAGCACCGATATTGCCCAACGCCAGGCGGTGGCCGAAGACCTCGGCAAAGCGGCGCGGGAAGTCGGCTTTCTGTACATAAAGAATCACGGCATTGATCTCACGTTGATCGATGGACTGCGTCAGGCCGCCAAGGATCTTTTTGCCCAGTCGCTGGATTACAAGATGCAGCATTACATCGGCACGTCGCGCAGCCATAAAGGCTTCGTGCCGGAAGGTGAGGAGGTGTATGCCAAAGGCAAGCCGGACCACAAAGAAGCCTTCGATGTCGGCTTTGAAGTGGGTGATGAAGACCCGCTGGTGATCGCCAAAACTCCCCTGATCGGCGCCAACGAATGGCCGGACCTGCCGGGCTTCAAGCCTGCGGTGCAAGCCTATTACGCGGCTGTATTCGCCCTGGGTCGTCGGCTGTTCGATGGCTTCGCGTTGGCGCTCGGTCTGGAAGAGGGTTACTTCGACGCGATGGTCACTCGACCGCCTTCCAAGCTGCGCCTGATCCACTACCCCTTCGACGACGCCGCACAGGACGCGCCCGGTATTGGTGCACACACCGATTACGAGTGCTTCACGATCTTGCTGGCCGACAAGCCGGGCCTGGAAGTGATGAACGATCTGGGTCAATGGATCGACGCGCCGCCTGTAGAAGACGCATTCGTCGTCAATATCGGCGACATGCTGGAGGTAATGACCGCTGGTACGTTCGTTGCAACGGCCCATCGGGTCAGAACCGTCAGCGAAGAACGCTATTCATTTCCACTGTTCTACGCCTGCGATTTTCATACGCAAATCAAACCGTTGCCGCAGTTCGCCAAGGCCGGCGCACAGGATTACGAGGAGATCACCATCGGCGAACACATGTTCGGCCAGGCACTGCAAACCTATCAGTACCTGCGCAGAAAAGTGGAGAACGGCGAATTGAAGCTTTATGAAAAAGCCCGCAAGCCTTCGAGCTTTGGCCACTTGAAAAACCAGGCTTCAGAACCGCTCTGAATTGCCCGGCTAAACCCTTTTCCCAACTCTACCGTGCTTACCTTTCTCTACTTTGGAGTCCTCGACGATGCGCAATAAAAAGAACATTGCTGTCCGCTTGACCGTGCTTGCCGCCGCCGTGTTTGGCGCGACGCTGGCACACGCCGCCACGACCGTGACACCGGGCGTGTTCAAAGTGGGGATGGAGATCACTTATCCACCGTTCGAATCCTATGACGAGAAGAAAAATGTCGTCGGCTCCGACCCAGAGCTGGCGCACATGCTTGCCAAGCACATGAACCTCAAGGCGGACTTCGTCGACACCAAGTTCTCCAGCCTGATCCTCAGCCTGAACTCGGGTCACTACGACGCGATCATCTCGGGCATGTACATCACGCCGGAGCGTCAGACCCAGGCACAAACCATTGCCTACGCCAAAACCGGCGCAGCGATCATGGTGCTCAAGGACAGCAAGATCAAACCCAAGGTGCCGGAAGACCTCTGCGGCCTGAAAGTCGGCCTGGAAAAAGGCACGACCTGGGTTGCCCAGTTCAACAAGCTGTCGGTGGATTACTGTGTGCCGAACAACAAAGGCGCGATCTCGGTCAGCGAATTCCCATCAGCCCCTGAAGTGACTCAGGCGCTGCTGTCGGGCAACGTTCAGGCACAAGTCGAAATCGACGGCGCGGCCGGCATGATCGCCGAACGCACCAAAGGCCGCGTGGTGGTCAGCACTGAGCATTCGATCTATCAGCAGACCCTTGGCATTTACGTGAAGAAGGGCAACGAGGAGCTGTATCAAGCGCTGCTCAAGGCCTTCGACGAGACCAAGAAATCCGGCGAATACGATGCGTTGCTGAAGAAATACAACCTGGAAGCGCCGAGTAACTGATTCACAGCATTAAACGCCCCCAATCGGTAGGAGCGCGTTTGCCCGCGATAGCGTCAGTCGAGTCGATAACTCAGTCGACCTGTAGACCCAATCGCGGGCAAGCGCGCTCCTACAGGTTGCTGTGCGGCTGACCTTGAGGTGTACATGCAATTCGAATGGGCTTACTTTTTTTCTCTGTTTTCGATGGTGGACTTCTGGAAGTCCTGCATCACCGTCATCCAGCTCAGTGCCCTGGGCTGGTTCATCGGCATGCTGCTGGGGTTTCTGCTGGCTTCGGCCAAGCTGTCGGCTTCGCGCTGGGTCCGTATTCCAGCGTCGATTTATATCTGGTTCTTCCGCAGCGTCCCGCTGTTGGTGCTGGTGGTGTTCATCTACAACCTGCCGCAGATGCTGCCATTCACCCGCGACCTGTTCTCCGATCCGTTCTATTCAGGCCTGTTTGCGCTGGTGGTCACGGAAGCGGCGTACATGGCCGAGATCCATCGCGGCGGGCTGATTTCCGTGGCCAAGGGTCAGAAAGAAGCCGGGCGTGCGCTGGGTATTGGCGTCCTGGGCATGCAGCGGCTGATCGTGATCCCGCAGGCGTTTCGTATCTCGCTGCCAACGCTGATCAACGAATACATCACCGTGGTCAAACTGACCTCGATCATCTCGGTCATTTCCCTGACTGAACTGCTGACCGTGGGCCAACGCCTGTACGCGCAAAACTTTCTGGTCATGGAAACCCTGTCGGCCGTGGCAGTGTATTACGTGATGATCGTCACCGTGTTTGGCTGGCTGTTCCACTGGCTGGAACAGCATCTGGAACTGAACAACCGCAAGCCGCAAACCCTGGATGACGCCAGCGTGCAGCAATTACGGGCCAGCCTTCCGGCCACCGTCTCGAAAGCGGCCGCCCCCGCTGAAAACGGTCTTGCGCCAGCGCTGCAACTGCACACGATTCATAAAAGTTACGGCAAACACGAAGTGCTCAAGGGCATCAATCTGGACGTAGCTGTGGGTCAGGTAATCTCTATCATCGGTCCGTCTGGCTCAGGCAAGACCTCGTTGATTCGTACCGTCAACGGCTTGGAAAGCATTGATGACGGCGAGATCATTCTGTTCGGCGAGAGCTTCATTCACGCAGGTGACAAGCCGAACAATCCGCAGATCCGTCGCGGGGTGCAGCGCATCGGGATGGTGTTCCAGAACTTCAACCTGTTCCCGCACCGGACGATCCTCGACAACGTCACCCTCGCCCCGCGTTATCACGACCGGGATCGGGTGATCAGCGAGCAACGCGCCTACGCACTGCTGGACAAGGTTGGCCTGCTGGCCCACGCACACAAGTATCCGCATCAGTTGTCCGGCGGGCAGCAGCAACGCGTCGCCATCGCCCGCGCCCTGGCAATGGACCCGCAGATCATGCTGTTCGACGAACCCACCTCTGCGCTGGACCCGGAACTGGTAGGAGATGTGCTGAAGGTCATCAGCGACCTGGCGAAGGAAGGCATGACCATGCTGATCGTCACCCACGAAATGGACTTCGCCATGTCCATTTCAGACCGGGTGATTTTCATGGAAAACGGCGTGGTCCAGGCCGATGCTGGACCGCAGACCATTCGTGCGGGTCAGGCTGGGGAACGGGTGATGCAGTTTATGGGGCTGGATCGCTAATACACTACCCTCTGTGGGAGCTGGGCTTGCCCGCGATAAGGCTGACGCAGTCAACGACAGAACAGCGTCGCCTGTATCGCGGGCAAGCCCGGCTCCTATCAAACATCACTCCAATAATGGATTTGAAACGCAGACCTTGTAGGAGCTAACTTGTTGGCGAAGCGGAATTTCTGACGATGCGGGTCCGACGTCTCGCCAACAAGTTGGCTCCTACAGGTCACCCGTTTGCTGCGCGACAGCGCGGTGTCAGGGATACTGGGACCACTCCCACAAGGATTGGTGCACCCGTGCAAATAAAGAGTGTCTGTCAGACCTTCAGCATCTTCGCGGGCGCTTCGCCCAGATCCCAGAACAACCCGGTCGCGGCTTTCAGGCCTTGCTCCACAACACTCTCAAGCAGATGTTCATCCGGCGCGTGCTGTTTGCAGGATGGATAAGAGTGCGGCAGCCAGACCGTTGGCAAGCCCAGTACATCAGCGAAGCAGTGGTTGGGAATCGTCCCGCCCAGGTTCGGCAAAATGCTCACCGGCTCACCAAGACTCCGGCTCACCGACTGCTGCACAAACCCAACCCACGGATGACGTGGATCAAGGCGGGTCGCGGCATACCCGCCCTCGATATTGATCTGCACATCTTCAAAGCCATGCTGATCCAGGTACTTGCGCAGGTTGCTCTCCAGCGATTGCCAGTCAGTACCGTCGACAAAACGCAACTGGCACACCGCTTCGGCCCGCCCCGGAATCGCGCCGATCACTTTGACCGTGCTGCCGGACGACAAGCCGACGACCTCAAGAGTGTTGCAGCCGAACAGTTTTTCGCCTGTGGTCAGGCCCGGTTCGCCCCAGTTCGGGTTGAGCTGCGGGTCAAAGCTTTCGCCCCCCACCGGCAGATCACGGATCAGCGCCGACACGTATTCCGGCATGGGTGCCGGCCGCAGGCATTCAGCGAGTAGTTCGCCCTGAGCAGAAACCAGTGATGACAAGGCGTGGCCCAGCACGATGGCCGGGTTGGTAATAATCCCGCCCCAATTGCCCGAATGACGGCTGCCGTTACCGGTGTCCAGCGTCAGACGGAACTGGCAGACGCCACGGGAGCCAAGGAACAACGTCGGCAGATCGTGTCGTACACGCGGGCCATCGGAGGCCAGAAACAGATCAGCGGCCAGCTCTTCGGCGTTGTCACGGCAGGCTTGTTCAAGACCCGGCGAGCCGACTTCTTCACTCATCTCGAAAATGATTTTCAGGTTGTAGCCGAGCTTGCCTTCGCGCGCCTGCAACACCGCTTCGAGCGCGGCCAGGTTGATGCTGTGCTGGCCCTTGTTGTCGGCCGTACCGCGACCATAAATGCGCCCGTCCTTGATGCTCAATTGCCAAGGGGCAGTGCCTTCCTGCCAGAGTTCGTCCTGACCGCTGGTGACGTCGCCATGGCCGTAAGTCAGCAAGGTCAGCAACGCAGGGTCTTCAATGCGCTGCGCAAAAAGCAGCGGTGGCTTGCCGCTGTGCGGGTTTTCAACAAAGCGGCAGTTGAACCCCAGACGAACCAGCAATGGCTGCAGCTCGATCAGCAAATAGTCACGTAACGGCTGAGCACACTCAGGGTTCGGGCTTTCGGTACGTTGCGCTACGCGGCGGCTCAGGGTCTGAATAAACGCGCCTGATTTCAGCGTGTGAACGGCAAGTTCAATGGCGTGCTCTCGGGTATGCAAGGGGGTTGAAGACATCAGGATTACCTTTCACGGGGCGTTCAGTCGTGCTGAAAAGCAGCTCGACCAGCAATGAAATCAAGGGTAACGTTGCCGCCTGACTTGCAACAATTATCAAGTTTGCAAGCTATCCTTGCCTTTAGAACAAACCTGATCTGCACAGCGATGAGGCAGCAATAGGGAGCTGATATGCATGATCTGCCGCTGCGTTATTTCCACAGTGTGGCCCGGACCGGTTCGCTATCGGCAGCGGCCGAAGAGCTGCATGTCGCGGTGTCTGCGGTCAGCCGCCAGATCAGCAACCTTGAAGAGAACCTCGGCTTGCAGTTGTTCGAGCGCAAGCCGCGCGGCATGCAACTGACCGAGCCGGGCGAATTGCTGCTGGCCTATGCCACGCGCAACATGCTGGAAGTGAAGAACGTGATCGCCGAAATGCGCGGCGTGAACACCTTGCAGCAGCACCGGATTGTGCTGGCCTGCCCGGAAGGGATGGCGTGGGAATTTTTGCCGAGGGTCACGGCAGAGTTTCGTAACTTCCATCCCGGCGCGAGTTTCGATGTGCACGTGGTGGACGCGGCCCGCGCATCGCAACTGGTCAAGGAAGGTTCGGTGGACATCGCCCTGACCTTCAGTCTGACGCCAACTCAAGGCGTTGAAATATCCCTGAGTTGCGACTCACCCATCAGCGCCCTCATGCCCGCCAGCCACCCGCTGGCCAACCGTGAGTCCCTTGAAGTGAAAGACCTGAGCGACTTCCCGCTCGCCCTGCCCTACACAGGCTCGACCCTGCGCTATCTGTTCGATATCGCCTGTCACTTGCAGGGCATCAACATCGTGCCCGCCTACACCAGTCAATCGTTGGGCACGATCTATAGCGTGGTTCGGTATTCCCAGGATGTTATTGCGCTGTGCGGCACCGTCACCGTCAATGGCTCCACCACCCGGGACAATCTGGTGCTGGTGCCCATGAGCGATCCTCAGTTACGCCAGCGCAGTCTGCAAGTGCAGATCATGGCCGGACGCAAACTGCCGGTGTTGGTGCGTTACTTTCTGAGTTTTCTGGAAGAGCAACTGGTGACGGCGAGCACAGTCAACAAAGGCTGATGCGGCTCTTGTCAGAAAACTCAACCAACTGATCTGGAATGCTTTTGCGTAGGAGCGCGCTTGCCCGCGATTCGGTGTGTCAGTCGATAAATATATCGGCTGCGCTGACGCTATCGCGGGCAAGCGCGCTCCTACAGGTCCTGCGTTGACGTGCTGTCAGGCCAGCTTCAGCAATCGACGGATCGCGAACAGGGTGACCAGACTGAGCACACCTGTGACGAGCAGGTAGTAACTCGGCGCGAGGTTGTCGCCGCTGGCACTGATCAGCCACGCGATGATGAAGGGCGTGAAGCTGCCGAACACCGTGGTGCCAATGTTGTAGCTCAGGGCCATGCCGGTGGCGCGCACCTGGGTCGGGAACAGCTCTGACATCAGGGCAGGCAGGCCACCGAAGTAGATCGCCTTGAGGATGCTCATCCAGAACAATACCGCCAACAACACCAGCAACGTCGGGTTGGCTGCCAGCCAGGAAAACGCCGGATAGATACTGAGGATGAAGATCAGCGACGCGCCGAGCATGATCCGGGTACGACCAAACACGTCGGACAGATGACCAATGAACGGCGTCAGAATAGTCAGCACCAGCCCACTGAGCAGCGTGCCCGCGAAACCGATGGATGCGCTCAGGCCCAGCTGTTTGACGGCATAAGTTGGCATGTAAATGATCACGTAGGTGGCCGACGTGGACAGCATCAGCGCGCCGACAGCAAGTAGCATGCGGTACTTGTGCGCCTTGAACAGTTCTCCTACAGGCGCATGGCTGCGCTCACTTTCCTTGAACTCCCCAGCCTCTTCGATGTGACGACGGATGTACAAGCCGACCGGGCCGATCATCAAACCGAACAGAAACGGAATGCGCCAGCCCCAGGATTCGAGCTGGTCCACCGTCAGCGTGGTAGTCAGTAACAAGCCGAACCCTGAAGCCAGCAAACTGCTGATGCCCTGACTGGCAAACATGAAACTGGAAAGCAGCCCTTTGCGTTCCGGAGCATGTTCCACCAACAAAGCAGTCGCGCTGCCGAACTCGCCACCCGCGGAAAATCCCTGAATCAGACGCGCCAGGAATATCCCGATCGGCGCCCAGACACCGATAGCCGCGTAGGTCGGCATGATCGCAATCAGCAGCGTGCCGAGCATCATCAGCCAGATCGATACCAGCATCGCTGACTTGCGACCGACACGGTCGGCATAGGAGCCCAACACGGCCGCGCCCAAGGGGCGAATCAGGTAAGAAAGTGCGAAAGTACCCAGCGCCAACAGTAGCGATACCGTCTCGTCAGCGGTGGGGAAAAACAGTTTGGAGATGGTGATCGCGAAGAACCCGTAGACGATCAGGTCGAACCACTCCAGAGCATTGCCAATCGACGAGGCGATCACCAGTTTGTACAGCTTGCCTCTGGACATCGGCGGTTTCGCGGGAGACTGGGCCGCTACGTGCGCAGTTGTCATGCGTGGTTCTCCAACTCGTCAAGGAATGGGTCTTTTACCCCTGACGAGGGCGCTGACCTTTGATGAGATGGTAGGGGCGAGAGACCTTTCCCACAATTATGCATTTCAGAACATTTCATTGCTCTGAACGCAAAGCGCCTGTGCGATATTTTGGCTTTTTTGAGCGTTATTGGTGCTCGGCTTATTAACAAATCCCTGTAGGAGCTGCCGAAGGCTGCGATCGCGGCGTGTCAGGGGTGGAGGCCTCGCAGCCTTCGGCAGCTCCTACAGAAACGTTTGCATGTACTGTGGGACCGGATTCATCCGGGAAGACGGCATTCCTTACGACACAGATGCTGCGGATGTACCGGCCTCTTCGCGAATGAATTCGCTCCCACAAGTTCGCGTCAGACTCAGGTTCATGCTGATCGGTCCCATTATTCGATATAAATTCAGATCGTGATGCGTTGGTTGATATAGGTGGCTTTTACAGCTCCAGCATCAACCCACTCAGGCGCTTTACCTTGCGCCGCAGTGCTTCTTCGAACACGCCTTTGCGCGGTTCGATCAGACTGAACCAGTGTTTGGCGCGGGTGATGCCGGTGTAGATCAGCTCTTTGGTAAGGACCGGATTTAGCGCCTCGGGCAGGATCAGTGCGGTATGGGCGAACTCCGAGCCTTGGGATTTGTGCACGGTCATGGCGTAAACCGTTTCCACATCGTTAAGCCGACTTGGCAAGACGAAGCGTACCCCGCCGCTGCCGTCGTTACGCGGGAAGGCCACGCGCAACACCTGTTTGCCTGCTTCCGGCCCGTCGCGCTCTGGCAGGCGCAAGGCGATGCCAATGTCGCCGTTCATCAAGCCAAGCCCGTAATCATTGCGGGTCATCAACACCGGCCGACCTTCGTACCAATGCTGATCGCTTTCAATCAGCCGGGCTTCGTACAGCGCGCTGGTGATGCGCCGGTTTAGCCCCTCAACGCCCCACGGTCCTTTACGCACAGCACACAACAGCTGAAACGCGTCGAACGCATCCAGCACAGCTCGCGCCCACTGCCCCCAACGCTCGTCTTCCAGCGCAGCATCCTGTGGCGGACGCTGCTCGGCCATCACGCCCAGATAATGGCGATAGCCCTGCGGGCCTTCCGAGCCTTGGTCGAGCCCTTCAAGTAGCAGCCGTTCCAGTGAACGGTCCTGCTCATTCTTGAGGGCCAATGCGTGCAAATCCGCGTGGCTACGAGCGGCCAACAAAGCGCGCGCTTCGGTGGACTGCTGCTGATTGACCAGCCGCGCCAATTGCCCGATACCACTTCCTTCGCCAAAGCGCCGCGAGTAACGCAACATCGCCACTTGCTGAGCCAGTGGATGCTGCTGCTCATCGCCTTGCTGCAAACACGCACGATTCAGATCTTCACCACTGATTGTTTCCAGCCAGCGCTGGGTTTGCGGGCTGTACAACCCGGCTTCGGCATCACGGCATAAATCGCCCAATACCGCGCCCGCCTCAACGGAAGCCAATTGGTCTTTGTCACCCAGCAACACCATGCGCGCATGGGGTGGCAGGGCTTCCAAAAGATTGGCCATCATCTCCAGGTCGATCATCGACGCTTCGTCCACCACCAACACATCCAGGGGCAGCAGATTCCCGGCGTGATGACGAAAGTGCCGCGTGCCCGGACGACTACCCAGCAAACGGTGCACGGTGGTCACTTCGGCAGGGATTTTCTGACGCACGTCTTCACTGACCGTCAGGCTCTGCACTTGCTGGCTGATGGACTCAGTCAAACGCGCCGCCGCTTTACCGGTGGGCGCAGCCAGACGAATCCGCAACGGCTGACCGGCCTGAACAGCCGGGGCCTGCAATAAAGCGAGCAAGCGAACAACCGTAGTGGTTTTACCGGTGCCGGGGCCGCCGGTAATGATGCTGAATGCGCCGCGAGTCGCCAGCGCACAGGCCAGTTTCTGCCAGTCGATCAGCGCATCCGGCGTACTGCTCGGCGGGAAGAGTGCATTCAAACGTTGAGCGAGGTCATCAGAAACGGCCTCTCGCTGTGCCAGCCGCTGACGCAAGATCGCGCCGATGCGCCGCTCGTACGTCCAGTAACGGCGCAAATACAAACGGCGATCAGACAACACCAACGGTTTGCTGGCCGCACTTTCACTGGTGTCATCACCTCGGGCAACCAGCGTGCTGTTCAGCAATGCTTTGCACCATGCGTCGCCATCCAGCGCTACCAGTAATTGCGACGGCAGCAGCATCGGGCCGCTTTGCACATCGCCTTCGGGAGGCAATGACAGTGCGAAGTCCGGCTCTTTAAGCGTCTCGTACAGGTCCAGGCAAACATGGCCATGGCCGAGTTGGTGACTGGTCAACGCAGCGGCCAGCAACACCAGTGAATCGGCGGATGGGTCCAGCTCACTGAGGAACGCCACGAAAGCCTTATCCAGCGCCCGCAGCCAGCCGCGCTCGACCCAACGCTCAAGCAACAGCAGCAGGTCGCGAACGTTGGTCAATGGCGTGAGGTCAGCCAGGCTCTGAGCATCCAGCGGGGTGGGCAGCAGTTCAGCGAATGAGCGACTCATGCGGGTTCTCCGGTCAGGACGAATTCTTCAGTCACTGACTTGCCTTGAAACAGTAGGTCCAGACCTTCGATCAGCTCCCGTGGCGGACGGGTAAAGTAAGCGCCCTGGCTGGTTGAATAAGCGCCGCGCAAGAACACATAAAGTGCGCCGCCCATGTGTTGGTCGTAGTCGTAATCGGCGAGACGCGCCTTGAGCTGGCGATGCAGAGCCAGCAGATAGAGCACGTATTGCAGGTCGTAACGGTTGTCCAGAATCGCGCTGGTCATGGCGTCCTGGGTATAGCTTTCATCGTCCGGGCCGAGCCAGTTGGATTTGTAATCCGCCACGTAATAGCGACCTTCGTGTTCGAAGGTCAGGTCGATGAAGCCCTTGAACATGCCGTTCAGAGACACCGTTTCGGTTGCCGCGCGCGGGGCGTTGTCATGGGTGTAGCGGCGCACCAGAGCGTCCATTTGTGCGACGTTGACTTTGTGGCAGGCGAACCAGAATTCCATTTCGATGCGGTACTGATTGGGCTGGTCCATCGCCCCTAGAGAAATCGGCGTACTGTCGCCGGCCAGCGACAACGGCAAACTCAGAACCTGTTGCAGCCAGCCGGTCAGCGTGTCGATCCAGCCTTCCCAACCACGCCGGTTACAGCGCCGAGCCACAGCATCCTTGAGCTGTTGCGGATCGCTGACGGCCTTGGCAAAACCTTCGTTGCCCGCCCATTCCAACAAACCATGGAGGAAGGTGCCGGGATTAGGGCCGCGTGGAAAACGGTGGATATCACCGCCGCTGACCAGCACTTCACGCGGCGCTTCGGGGTCGAGGCGTTCGTCATCGAACAGCTTTTGTGCTTGCGGGCTGTCTGGTGATTCGTCGCTATCGCTACCCGCGGTGATCGTGTCGCCGATGCGCAATGCGCTGTAAGAGGCGATCCACCAATTTTCGGCAGCTCGGCGTTTGGGCATGCGCGGTTTGAGCAAGGTTGCTTCGTTGCGTGGTGGGCTGAAGGTTTCTGCAGTTGGGGCAGGAACATCTTCGACGCTGATCCCGTCGCAACCTTCGCCCAGATCGCGCAGCCATGAAGCCAGGCCTGCCGACTCAGCCAACGGCATGCCGCCGCCCAGCAGGTAACCCAACGCCGAGCGGTGCAACATCGAACTGCTGGAATTACCGCGTTTAAGGTCAGCCACCCCCAGCCAGCAGGCATACTCAGCGCGGGTCAGGGCCACATAAAGCAGACGTAGATCTTCAGCCAGACGCTCGTTGTCGGACTGTTCGATGAGGGCAGCGGTAGGCTTGAGACTGACTTGCGCCCTACCGTTTTCATCGTGGAAATGCAGTGGTAGACGCGTGCCATCCACCGGTTTGCTGGAACAAATGAACGGCAGGAACACCAATGGATACTGCAAGCCTTTGGACTTGTGGATGGTCACGACCTTGACCAGTTGCTCATCACTTTCCAGACGCAAAATCTGTTCTTCACCCGCCTGACCGGACATCGCCAGATGCTCGCCCAGATGGCGGATCAACGCCTGCTCGCCATCCAGTTCGGCAGCGGCTTGTTGCAGCAATTCGGACAGGTGCAGCAAGTTGGTCAGGACACGCTCGCCATCATTTCGGGTGATCAGGGTCTGCGGCAAATGGAAGTCGTGCAGCAAGCGGCGCAGCATGGGCAAGACGCCCTGGTTACGCCAGATCAGGTGATAACCGCGGAACTGCATCACCCGCGCTTCCCACGCTAATTCGTCCTGATTCAAGCGCTCCAGCTCTGCCAGCGGTAACGCAAGGGTGATGCATGCCAATGCGGCGCGCAGGGTACGTTCGGAGTCTGGTTCGGCGCAGGCCTTGAGCCAGGCCAACACGTCATGCGCTTCCTGGGCAGCGAATACTGAATCCTTGTCGGACAAGTAAACGCTGCGCACGCCACGGGCCGACAATTCGCCGCGCACCGCCTGAGCCTCTTTGCCGTCACGCACCAGAATCGCGATGTCGGCAGGCAGCAGGCCTTTCAGGTCTTTATCCACAGCGGCGAAACCGGCGCGGCCTTGTTGCCCGGCGTTAAGCAGCCGGACGATTTCACTGGCGCAACTGGCAGCCAGTTGCTGGCGATAGCTGACGCCGGATACCGGCTGATCACTCGCCAGTTGCCAGACATTCAGGGCAGCCAGCGGTGTGCCGTCTATTTGCAGAGCGTCTTTGCGACCTTGAGAAAGCGCATCCGAGAATGGCACATCGTTCTTGTCGCCTTCGCGAAACAGGAAAGCACCACGCCCTTCCGGACGCTGCTCGGCACGCTGAAACACGTGGTTAACCGCTTCGACCATGGAGTGGCTGGAACGGTAGTTGGTGTCCAGCGTATGCCAGCGGCCAACCGTGGCCTGACGCGCGCGCAGGTAGGTGTAGATGTCGGCACCACGGAAGGCGTAAATCGCCTGCTTGGGGTCGCCGATCAGGAACAACCCGGTTTCGGTGTCGTTTTCTTCAAGGCGATAGATGCTCTCGAAAATCCGGTACTGCACCGGGTCGGTGTCCTGGAACTCATCGATCAAGGCAACCGGAAACTGTTCGCGAATCAAGGTCGCCAGACGCTCGCCGCCGGAGCTTTGCAGCGCGGCGTCGAGCCTGAGCAGCATGTCATCGAAACCCATTTCGGCGCGACGACGTTTCTCTGCTTCGAAGCGCATACCGACCCAGTGTGCAGCATGTTCGAGCACCGCGGCATCGGGTGTCGGCAAGGTATCGAGCGCGACTTTG
The DNA here is from genome assembly GCF_032582135.1 of Pseudomonas syringae group sp. J309-1. Classification (NCBI taxonomy): domain Bacteria; kingdom Pseudomonadati; phylum Pseudomonadota; class Gammaproteobacteria; order Pseudomonadales; family Pseudomonadaceae; genus Pseudomonas; species Pseudomonas syringae group sp. J309-1. The sequence goes on from NZ_JAWHNU010000018.1 coordinate 88,027, forward strand.
AGTTCGACCATCGCCTCGAAAGCAGGATGCGAAGGCGGATTGCTCTTCCACGCCTCAGCAATACCGTCGGGCGTCAGTCGGGTGAAGCCGGTGCCCAGATCGAGCTCTTCCAGTTCGTCATCAGCAGCCCAGGCAGTGAGCTTTTCAAACCAAGGCCGGAAATAGCGCTCCTGCATCTTGCGCCCATCGACCACCTTGCACGCCACGCCATCGATGCAGATTGCATGCAGCTCGGCAGCCCAGTTGGTCCATGGCGACTTAAGTGCTTTGAGCGCCTCGCGACGTTGCTGCAGAGAGGCGGTGATCAACTCGGCAGGGTCTTGGGTCGGGACCGCCCGGTCGCTGCCAAACAGGCTGCGCACCCGAGGTAACAAGGCCGCCGGACCACTCCAATTGGCGCGTACCCAGTTCAGGGCATCGCCACTCATGGGGTAGCAGAACAGTCGCCAGTAGTCGCGTAGCACTTCGCCAAGCAAATCGCTGTGATCGGTTTCCAGGGTCTGGGTGAACAGGCTGCCGCTGTCGAAAGCATGTTCGCGCAGCATGCGCTGGCACCAACTGTGGATCGTCGATACCGCAGCTTCGTCCATCCATTGTGCTGCAATGTCCAGGCGACTGGCGCAGGCTGGCCATTGCTCGGGCGTGAATTGCTCGCGCAGTTCGTTGATCAACTCATCAGGCGCGCTGATTTCTTCGCGAAAGAAGCGTGCGGCTTCGGCCAACCGGATGCGAATCCGGTCGCGCAGTTCTTTGGTCGCGGCATCGGTGAAGGTGACGACGAGGATTTGCGGCGGCAACAGTTCACGGCCAAAACCGGCGACATCACCGCCATGGCCGAGAACCAGACGCACATAAAGCGCCGAAATGGTGAAGGTCTTGCCGGTTCCGGCGCTGGCTTCGATCAGTTGGCTGCCACGCAGCGGGAAACGCAGAGCCAGGGATGCGGTGTGTTGAATGTCGGTCATGCGCTGGCTCCTTCACTTTGCCAAGGCGCGTCGAAAATCGGCTTGTAGAGCGCATCGCACCAGCCAGCAAACTCTTCGCTTTCGATCAGGGCATCGAAGTCCGGAAATTGCCGGGCCAGCGCAGTGCTTTCGCGTCGCTCGCCATCAGAGGTTTGGCCGTCGCCTTCGTAGGCTTTGCGAGCAGCGGCTTCGGCTTTGCTTTCGTCGTTCTGGCTGAGTGAGGCGAAAGCGGTTTTGACTGCGACAGGTAAAGGTCGCTGCATGCCACTGAGCCAAGCCGTGAGCAAGTCATTCAGCGCAGCTGTGGCGAGGGATTTATCCAGCGGGTCCAGCAACAGCGTTTCATCGCTGGCTACCAGTGCAGTGCTCAGCGGCAGCCCGCATGCGCAGCCCACCAGGTGTAAAACCCAAGGACGAATAAGGCGATGCCATTTACGGTTTTTCTTTGAGCCAATGGAGTTCGGAATAGCCGTGATCAGTAAGTACTCGCCTTGAGCATTGGCATGCAAACCACCTAGCCAACCTTCCAGTCGCACGCCTTGATGGGCATAACTGACCGGCAGCGCACTGCTCAGCGCTTCAGGCCATTTATGAAGCAGGCTCTGATAACGCTGCAGCAAATCCGGCAGCGGCTCGATCAATTCTTCTCGCAAGCTACTGCCGAAACCCGCCATAGGTAACAGGCCGCTGCCCTGGAGTTTTAACGCCTGTGCCTGCAGCGCCTCGTCAATGTCTTGCGAGCCAGTGAGCGCAGCGTTGAGCAGGCTGTCACTCAGGCTGTAGCGCTCAAGGGCGTCGAGCACAAACGGCTCTTCATCAGCCAAAGGCGCTTCGGCCACTTCGAAGTAGATCTTCAAACGCTGGCTGAAGAAGTGTTTGACCGGATTCCTGAGGAAGTCCTGCAGTTGAGCCAGGTTCAGGGGTTCGTCTTGTTCGTGGGCAGCAAGTTTCGTGGTTGTCGGCACGGTGACACTGGTTTCGTGCAAGACCTGCCATTCACGGGCAAAGCTGAATAGGTTTTCAGTGTTTTCATGGAAGTATTGCGCGCTGAATGGCTGAAGCGGATGTTCGAGAGTCAGCGCGTGCAGAAGCTGCTGACCCGGATCGAGCTTTTTGCTGTCCATGGGTTCTTGGGCATTTTGGAGTTTCCAACCTGCGGCCAAGTGATCACGCAGCTGGCCGATCAATACCGAAGGCGGTCGCTCGCTGTTGTCGCGAATGCTACGGCCCACCCAACTGATATACAGCTGGTCTCGCGCTGAGAGCAGTGCTTCGAGCAGCAGATAGCGGTCGTCTTCGCGACGTGAGCGGTCACCGGGACGGTAATCGCTGCCCATCAAGTCGAAGTCCAGCGGCGGCTGCGCGCGAGGGTAATCACCGTCGTTCATGCCGAGCAGGCACACCAGTTTGAAAGGAATCGCGCGCATTGGCATCAAGGTGCAGAAGTTGACCGAGCCGGCGAGGAAGCGCTGGGACAAACGACCTTGGTCCAGTCCGGCCAGCCAGGCTTCACGGACTACAGTCAGCGGCAACTCGTCTTGCAGGCCAACCGATTCGCACGTCTCCAGCCAGGTCTCACGCAGTTGCTCCAGTTGAGCGAGCAAATAGTCGTCGTGCTCGCTGTCAGCCAGGAAGAACAATTGCAGCAGCGCTTGCAGGCGAGCGCCCCACTCTGTGGCAACCGCAGGCGAGGACAGCTCGTTGTGGGCGACCTGAAGCGCGTCAATCAACGCCACTAATGGACCGATCAGAGCTGCGTCCAGACCACCGATTTCGTCGTAGGGTTCTATGCCGTCACAGGCAGCACCGGCACCGACCGCATAGCCGAGCAACATGCGTCGTAATCCGAAGTGCCAGCTGTTTTGCTCGAGCGCTGCTGGCAAGCCGAGCCCTTCCCGTTGCTCGGCATTCAACCCCCAACGTACGCCTGCCCCTTCGATCCAGCGATGCAGGGTTGGCAGGTCGCGTTCCTTGATTTTGAAGCGAGCGCGCAGTGCAGGAACGTCCAACAGGTCGAGGATTTCGCTGACCGGAAAACGGCTGTCCGGAATTTTCAGCAGGTGCTCGACAGCAATCAACAATGGCTCGCGACCGCGTTGCCCTTGGTCGGCAAGGGTGAATGGGATAAAGCGGCGGTCTTCGCGATCAATCTGGCCAAATACGGCGCGGATATGCGGAGCGTAGCTGTCGATATCCGGGACCATGACAATCACATCGCGAGGACGTAGATCCGGGTCTTTGCTGAAACGCGCGAGTAATTGGTCATGCAGGATTTCGACTTCCCGCTGAGCGCTGTGGGCGACGTGGAAGCGGATTGAGCGATCTTGCAGTGGATCGACAGCGGGCCAGAGTTCTCGGGTTTCATCGAGCGGCCTTAGCTCAAGAATGTCGTCCTGTAGCTGATTGAGGACCGTATGCGGATCACTCTCGCTGAACAGGTCAATGCGCCCATCTTTGAACGCTGAGCGATAGCTGCCGGGATCGTCGTGGCTATCCAGAAGATTGATGTAGTCACGACCTTGCTTGCCCCATGCAGCCAACAGCGGATGGGCGTGTTGGTGCAGCGCTTGGGGATCAAGTACGACAGGCATTCCGGTTTTGCGAGCCTGACGCTTGTATTGATGACGCAGTAAATCCTTGTCGGCGACGATGTCGGCCCAGTGGTGGCGACAAGGGTTATGGACACAGAGCAGCACTTGGCTGAATCGGGCTAAACCCGCCAATGCTTCCAGGGCCTGAGCGGGCAGAGAGGAAATACCGAAGACAATGACCCGAGCTGGTAGACCCTCCGGGGCTTCATTCATATGGGTGATGCGTTCGATAAAGCGTTGATGCACACCTGCTCGGCTTTGGGCCATGCCTTCGGTGCCCACATCCAGGAGCAACGCACGCCACAACTCAGCTTGCCAGCAATTCGCCGGGGTCAACGGCTTGGCTTCGCCTCTGACGTTACGCAATTGGTGGCGACCTGCAGCCCAGTCTTCCAGCCAGTCGGCGCGATACACCTGGTATTGGTCAAACAGGTCGGCCAAGCGCTCGGACAACTGATAGCGCTTGCGCAGATCAGTGTCGTTAGTCAGGAAGCGGCTTAGCGGCTCAAAGTGTGGCTGGTCGATCAAGGCGGGTAGCAGACGCATCAGACGCCAGGTCAGCGGCGCCTTGTCCAATAGTGACGCGGCCGGGATTTCATCCTTGCCTAATACCGATCGATACAGCTGCCACATGAAGCTGCCCGGAAGCTGGACGTCGATTGCGGCGGCAATTCCACAGCCACCCAGGTCTTCGTCTTCGGCATCTTCAGCCAAGGCCAGCTTCAACCATTGGGCAATGCCGTTGCTTTGCACCAAGGCGATTTCGTTTTCCAAGGGTGAAAGCGGATAGCGGCGCATCCAGGACACAACCAGACTGCGCAGATCATCCAGGCGATTGCCATGAACGACCATGAAACCGGCGCTGAGAGAGGTTGTTACAGGCATGAATGCTTCCTTGGCTGGAGAGTGCGGCGTGGAAAAACTGTAGCCGAACCTTAAAGCAAAACGGAGGGGGGGTAGGAGGGAATTTGCGGGTGAATTGTCGCTGGCCTACCGAGCTTGGCGCATAGACGGTAGGAGCGAACTTGTTCGCGAGGGGGGCGGTACATCCACAGCTTATGTATCGCCTGACATATAGCCTTCCCGAATGAATTCGGTCCTACCCGGTAGCGAGGTGGTGTGCCAGGTTCAACGCGTGGTCGTCCGTCGCGAGCAAGCGCGCTCCTACAGCTAATCCTTTTTCTTCGCGCACAAACAAAACCCCTGAACGCGTAAGCGATCAGGGGTTC
>NZ_JAWHNU010000019.1:0-90029 GCF_032582135.1 Pseudomonas syringae group sp. J309-1
GGTCTGACATCGGATTCTCTATAAAGCCCGGCTTGGACTCAAATGCTTAAGTGAACAGCATTACGGCCTAAGCCGGGCTTTTCTTTAAACGAGAAGCTGAGTGGCGATTACAGGACCGAGATCGGGTAGTCGACAATCAGACGGAACTCGTTAACGTCGCCTTCAGCTTGGTCAGTGTTGCCACGGTGCCATGCTTGACGAATGCGGAACGACATATCTTTGACGGGGCCAGTCTGAACCACATACTTGGCTTCAAGGTTGGTCTCGTGGTGCTTGCCGTCAGCGCCATAGCCATAAGCTCTGTAGGGGCTATCGGCTGCCATTTTAGTGCCGTCAATGCCATCGCCGGTCACGTAACGAGTCATGAAGCTCAGGCCTGGCACGCCATACGGAGCCATGTTCAGGTCGTAGCGAGCCTGCCAGGATTTTTCACCAGGACCGTTGAAGTCAGAGTACTGAATAGAGTTATTCAGGAAAATCGAGTCGCCACCCTTGTTGTTGTCACCGATACCGATGTAGTCGAACGGGGTGTCACCGTTGATTTTCTGGAAGGCCAGAGTCACGGTGTGTGCTGCGGCGAACGAGTAAGCAACCGAGCCGGAGAAGGCGGTGTTGCTGATGTCGCCAGCTTTAGAGCTGCCGGTATCAGTGGTGCGATAGATGTTGGCATCGAACGCCAGGGACTGATCGTCAGTCAATGGCAGCGCGTAGTTCATGTTGGCGTAATACTGGTTCCAGATGTCTTCCAGTTTGGCAGCATAGAAAGCAACGCCAAGCGAGTCAGTGATAGCGTATTTGCCGCCTGCGAAGTCTGCGCTATTGGCTGTAATCGGTGTACCCACCGAGGCGTAGTTGGCAAAGATATTGCCATCGTGGCTGTTGTCGTTCTGGCTAGTGCCTGAGTAGAAGTGACCCGCTTCAACATCCAGACCTGCGATCTCGCTGCTTTGCAGGCTGATACCGCTAGCGGTCTGAGGCAAGAGGCGGGAGCCGCCTACTGCGAATACAGGGCTGGTAGGCTGCATATCGCCGATTTTCAGTTCGGTTTTCGATACGCGGAATTTAACAGCACCGCCGGCCTTGCCCTGCTCATCGCGGTTATCGCCATTGCTATCGAGGCTCAGGTTGCCCGAGCCAGCATATTGGTTCTGACCATCCAGCTTCAGACCCCAGTAGCCGAATGCTTCAAAGCCGACACCGATGGTGCCTTGGGTGTAGCCAGTGCTGAAGTTGCCCCAGAAACCTTGGGTCCAGTCACGCTGATCACCGCCACCATTTTTGCCATCGCGGTTGAAATAATAGTTGCGAGCCTTCACGTCCAGCGTGCTGCCGTCAATGAAACCCTTGGCATCAGCCTGATCGCTGACAAACGGTGCAGCCGTTGCCAATTGGGTGCTGGCAGCAGTAACGGCCAGTGCGATTGCGCTCCACTTCATCACTCTCATTGTGACTTGCTCCTTTGGTTTTTAAGAGAAGAGTACCGCCGTCCACCTGTTTTTTTATCTGGACGGCTCTTTCTTTTTTTGTGTCGGCGAAACTTATATCCCGCTGACAATGGTGGCTATAGTTACAGACCTAACCTTGCAAAATCTTTACAGCGCTGTCGCAAATAATTACGGTCCATGTCGCAAACACAAGCCTGCAACGGTGCTGATCATCAACGATCTGGCCATTGAAATATCAGTCTTGTGCCTTCCCTGCGTATTCCTTTAGTGGATGATTTTCTCCACCTTTCGTGATTGCCCGTCTTCTGTTTTCCGCCAGAGGATCGTCCAACCTTGCCCAGTAACATAGCAACAACCGTGCACAAAGCTAAGCAGAATGAGAAAAAAACGTGAAAAAACTAGTATTTACTTTCGTTGTTATCGGTAACCTATTGAAAATAAAATAAAAAATATTTCCCTTCTTTTTAGAGGGGATAGGGTTTTTTCGTCGGCATGACGTGTTTGGCCGTCGGCAGCGTTACCTTGATGGGTTTGGCTTGGGGAGATTCTTCATGATCGGGCTGTCTGCACAAATAAGGTGAGTCCTTTTGGTGCGATGACCGCCTTTAATGCATTAATGTGGGTCTCTGCTATCTCGCGTGACTCCCGAGTTGCTCCGCAGCGTTTCATTTTCATGACGCAATCGGTTTTTCGGGGTCGTGGTTTATAGGCTCAGGTCGCTCGATCTGTAGCGATATGTAACAGCGGTTGTAACGGTGGCATCGGTGCCTGTGCGCGAAAAAGGGGCGATGGCTGCGCTCCGGGGTATTTGCTGGTGCGTGATGCTGTCGCGTCTGTCGGGTGAATGAGCAAGGCGCAGAGCCTGAGCCGCTGGCAAAAGCTGTCCGTGAATCAGGTAAGCGATGAAGTCGAGGTTTTTCCCGAGTATCCTGCCGGTTACTGTGCGGCGATATCTGAAATACAAGTCGGCGCAAATTTAACCTGTAGATCAGGAGTTACATCGTGTTCGCTCTGGATTCACGCTTGCAAGAAGATACTTTACTGATCGGCGATTTCCCGTTGTGCCGACTGCTGCTGTCCAATGATTCAAATTATCCCTGGTTCATTCTGGTGCCTCGGCGTCCTGACATTACCGAGGTGTTCCAGCTGGATGCGCGGGATCAGTTGCAGTTGTGGCAGGAAACTACGCTGCTGTCAGAGCAATTGAAGGACTTGTTCAACGCTGACAAGCTCAATGTGGCAGCGTTGGGTAACGTCGTCAGCCAACTGCATATGCATGTGATCGTGCGGCGGCGAAGCGACATCGCATGGCCGGCGCCTGTCTGGGGCAAGCATCCGGCTACGCCTTATACGGCGCAGGAGTTTTCACTGATCAAAGATCAGCTACGAGCGGTTCTGGTCAAGGACTTCATCTTCACGGAGGAGTCGGTATGAGTCTGGAGGCACGAGTGACCGATCTGGAGAGCCGACTGGCTTTCCAGGACGATACGATTCAGGCGTTGAACGACGTACTGGTTGCTCAGCAACGAGCGTTGGATCGTCTGCAGCAGCAATTTGCGGCAATGCTCAAGCGTCAGGAGGAAATGGGGAGTCAGTTCGAAATTTTCGGCGAGGATGCGCCTCCGCCTCATTACTGAGTTTTCGCACCGCACAAAAAAACGGCCTTCTATATATAGAAGGCCGTTTTTGTATTGCGGTAGAAAGAATCAGCGGCGTGGCAAAGCGGCAATCACATCCTCTGCCTGCAAGCCCTTGTCGCGATTCATCACCGAAAACTCTACACGTTGACCTTCAACCAGTACCCGGTGACCTTCGCCGCGAATAGCCCGGAAGTGCACGAAGATATCGTCGCCGGAGTCGCGGGAAATGAAGCCAAAGCCCTTGGACGTGTTGAACCACTTTACGGTGCCCGTATCGCGGTTGGTCATGTCGTGGCTTTGTGCAACAGGTGACGGGGATGACCGGTAAAAGCTGACGGCCAGATGCAAGGCGACTGCGACCAGTGCCGCGGTCAGCGCTGCGACGATTGCCGGTTGACCGGCGATGGTTTCGAGGGGGACAAGCAAGGTCAGGATTTGAATAACTACAGCAAGAACCAGTAACGCACTGACCAGATTCTGCAGATGATGACGTGGGCCTCTGTTCCAGTAGGGGATCACGGGTGCCAATACAAGATTGAGCAGACCGAAGAATGCCAGGTAAAGCGCATCGGGTTGCAGTAGCGAAGACAGGGCCTCACTACGCAGGCTGGGGATAAAGGAAAGCAGCAGGGCTGCGGCTCCCGTTAGCAGGTGGACTATTTTCAACATGTTGATGACTCACATTAAGATGGATCGCAAGGAAATAGCTGAAGGCACCCGGTACGCTTCTTGAAAAGTGGAGGCGTGAGGCACGCGTGATCTTTCAGCCTATGCGCGGCAGCCTGATCAATCAGCTGCCGCGACACGCGGTGTATTTAACAGCAAAGCTCAGAGCTACTCAAATCAACAGCTTGCGTTACATCGCACAGTGGCAGCCCCGGACGTGACAAAGCGACGGGCGGTGTTCGGTGGTCCCCAATCGGGGCATGGTCGTTCCGACTGACGCAGGGTAGGTATTTGCAAAGCAGGGCTGCGTCCTGCCCTGTGTCTTGATACAGTGGCCTCTGTACCTGCTGGATTAAAACCATCAATTGAAAGGGGAAATACATGGCAATCGATATCGGTATCAGCGAAGAGAATCGCAAGTCAATCGTCGATGGTCTTTCTCATTTGCTCGCAGATACCTACGTGCTTTACTTGAAAACTCATAACTTTCACTGGAACGTCAGTGGTCCGATGTTTCGCACGCTGCATCTGATGTTTGAAGAGCAGTACAACGAACTGGCCCTGGCGGTTGATTCCATTGCTGAACGTATTCGTGCGCTGGGCTTCCCGGCTCCAGGTACTTATACAACGTATGCGCGTCTTTCTTCGATCAAAGAAGAAGAGGGTGTACCGGGCGCCGAAGATATGATCAGAAGTCTGGTTCAGGGACAAGAGGCTGTAGTGCGTACTGCGCGTAGTCTTTTTCCTCTTCTGGATAAGGTTAGTGACGAGCCGACTGCAGATTTGCTGACGCAGAGAATGCAGGTCCACGAAAAAACGGCGTGGATGCTTCGTTCGATGCTGGAAACCAAGTAACGGTCAAGTGAGTGTCAGGCGAGTGGTGCGTCGCACTTCTCGCCTGTCTGATCTCCGGGGGGCTGATAGCCTCGTCGCCTCCTGCCTGCCTGAGCCTCTGCCGCCTACCCGGCATAGTTTGTAGAATGTCTATAACTATTCATTACCTTCAGATGCGTTTAGTGTTTAGTTGTTACTAGTTGCTCTTTATTCCTCACTGCTTTGTGGTCATGTCCTACACGCTCTAAGTCTTAATGCGGCTGGTTATCTAAACGTAAATCGGGCCTGATAGTCGGACATTTATTTATATTTAAATGTTTCTCATGGGATCCGATTTTATAGTTTAGAGGAAGCCGCTATGGTTCAAGAGGTCGAATGCGACGTAAAAGACCTGAAACGTCACGCGAAAATTTGCAATGATCCGTTTGTCGAAGATTTCAATATGGCTCTGGCTCAACCCCACTCCAAGTCGGTGCGGCTTAATGGTCTGGCCACCTGTTTGCGTCTGGAGCATGTGTACTGGAATATCCTGTCCACGATTGCCAGATCAAATGATTGCTCTGTCAATGCGGTACTTTCTTATATCGACCGAGAGGTGCATTTGCGCTATGGCGGCGTAAAGAATTTCAGCGGCCTTATCAGGGTCGTGTGTGTTGCTCATCTTTTGAAGGGTGACAGCCTGGATCTGAGACAAGCTTAACGCAGTTGACGTATACCCCTATTTTGCGGGCTCGCTTTCCGGGCGGGCCTGCTTTTGTAGCGCGTTCCTCCAGCGGCTGCGTTGCCCTGAGCCGCACGCCGCGGCAAGTTATCTCGATCTGTTCGGTTTGCGCGGCTGCACGCTCTTGATTAACGCTATATAATCCCCGGCCTTGCTAAAAACGGGCACGTCTGCGCCTGCAGTGCGCAGCGACGGGCTGACGGCTTGAACGCGTGCCTGGGCTCTTGCACTATTGAGCGCAAGCCAAGAGCGAAAGCTCCACCGAATTTCGAATTACGAGAAGTGAACAGACCATCATGATGCGCAGCCATTATTGCGGCCAATTGAACGAGAGCCTGGAAGGTCAGGAAATTACCCTTTGCGGATGGGTCCACCGCCGTCGTGACCACGGGGGTGTGATTTTCCTCGACATCCGTGATCGTGAAGGTATGGCTCAGGTGGTGTTTGACCCTGACCGCGCAGATACTTTTGCCGCTGCCGACCGTGTTCGCAGCGAATATGTCGTCAAGCTCACCGGCAAGGTGCGTGCTCGTCCGGCCGGTGCCGTCAATACCAACATGGCGTCCGGCGCCATCGAAGTGCTTGGCTACGAGCTCGAAGTGCTGAACGAGTCGGAAACCCCGCCGTTCCCGCTCAACGAATATTCCGACGTTGGCGAAGAAACCCGTCTGCGCTATCGCTTCATCGACCTGCGTCGCCCGGAAATGGCCGAGAAGCTGCGTCTGCGCTCGCGTATTACTACCAGCATCCGTCGCTATCTGGATGACAACGGTTTCCTCGATGTCGAGACGCCGATCCTGACTCGCGCTACTCCGGAAGGCGCTCGCGACTATCTGGTGCCTAGCCGCACACACCCGGGCAGCTTCTTTGCCTTGCCGCAATCCCCGCAGTTGTTCAAACAACTGCTGATGGTTGCCGGCTTTGACCGCTACTACCAGATCGCCAAGTGCTTCCGCGATGAAGACCTGCGTGCTGACCGCCAGCCGGAATTCACCCAGATCGACATCGAAACCAGCTTCCTCAATGAAGAAGACATCATCGGTCTGACCGAGAAGATGATTCGTCAGTTGTTCAAGGAAGTACTGGACCTGGAGTTCGGCGATTTCCCGCACATGACTTTCGAAGAAGCCATGCGCCGCTATGGTTCCGACAAGCCGGACCTGCGCAACCCGCTGGAACTGGTTGACGTTGCTGATCAGCTCAAAGAAGTTGATTTCAAGGTGTTCAGCGGCCCGGCCAACGATCCGAAATGCCGTATTGCCGCGCTGCGCGTTCCTGGCGGGGCGAGCATTCCGCGTAAACAGATCGACGACTACACCAAGTTCGTCAGCATCTACGGTGCCAAGGGCTTGGCGTACATCAAGGTCAACGAGCGTGCTGCCGGTGTTGAAGGCCTGCAGTCGCCAATCGTGAAGAACATCCCTGAAGCCAACCTCAATGTGATCCTGGATCGTGTTGGCGCGGTAGATGGCGATATCGTGTTCTTCGGCGCAGACAAAGCCAAGATCGTCAGCGAAGCCCTCGGCGCGCTGCGTATCAAGGTCGGTAACGACTTCAAGCTGCACACTTGCGAGTGGGCACCGATGTGGGTCGTGGACTTCCCGATGTTCGAAGAGAACGACGACGGCAGCTTCACTGCATTGCACCACCCGTTCACTGCGCCGAAGTGCACCCCGGAAGAACTGGAAGCCAATCCGGCAACCGCTCTGTCCCGTGCTTACGACATGGTGCTCAACGGCACCGAGCTGGGTGGCGGCTCGATCCGTATCCATCGCAAGGAAATGCAACAGGCGGTCTTCCGCTTGCTGGGCATTGCCGAAGACGAGCAGCAGGAGAAGTTCGGCTTCCTGCTTGACGCCTTGAAGTACGGTGCACCGCCGCACGGTGGTCTGGCGTTCGGTCTGGATCGTCTGGTCATGCTGATGACCGGCGCGCAGTCCATCCGTGAAGTGATCGCGTTCCCTAAAACCCAGAGCGCTGCTGACGTCATGACCCAGGCACCTGGTGTGGTGGATGCCAAGGCACTGCGTGAGCTGCATATCCGTTTGCGTGAACAGCCAAAGGCTGAGTAACGCTCGCTGAGGCGCGCTCCGTCGCTCGACGTGAGCGCGCCTTGCATGGCTACACCCCCGGTCAAGTAAGCCCTTTTGCCTGTTTATAGCTGGGCGAAAGGTGAAGGTGTTCGAAAAAGAATCTGGAGCGAGATATGGCAGGTCATTCTAAGTGGGCGAACATCAAGCACCGCAAAGAGCGTCAGGATGCCAAGAAAGGCAAGATTTTCACTAAGTGGATCCGTGAGCTGACCGTTGCTGCCCGTCAGGGTGGTGGCGATCCCAGTTCTAACCCTCGTCTGCGTCTGGCACTGGACAAGGCGCTTGGTGCAAACATGACCCGTGACACCATTGATCGCGCAGTGGCCCGTGGCACCGGTGCGGCAGACGGTGATGACGTCGAAGAGCTGGGCTACGAAGGTTACGGGCCGGGCGGCGTCGCGATCATGGTTGAAACCATGACTGACAACCGTAATCGCACTGCAGCAGCCGTACGTCATGCCTTCACCAAGTGTGGAGGTAACCTGGGTACAGACGGTTCTGTGGCGTACTTGTTTGATCGTAAAGGTCAGATCTCGTTTGCTGCCGGTGTTGATGAAGACGCTTTGATCGAAGCCGCCATGGAGGCTGACGCCGATGATGTCGTCACCAATGACGACGGCAGTATTGACGTCTTTACTTCATTCGCTGGTTTCTACGCTGTGCGCAACGCGCTTGAAGCTGCTGGTTTTGTCGCGACAGACGCTGAAATCGTCATGTTGCCGACGACCAGCGCGGTACTTGATCTGGAAACAGCAGAAAAGGTGCTCAAGCTGATCGACATGCTTGAAGATCTGGATGACGTGCAGAACGTCTACTCCAATGCGGAAATTCCGGACGAAGTCATGGAACAGTTGGGCTGACAGATCTCTGCAGGACAAAGGGGCCGGAGGCCGGTGGCGATGTACTGACATCGCTATCGGCCTTCGGCTTCTGCCTTTATGCTGCGATCTTCGCTGAGTATCACCTCTCAAGCTGCAGGCTTTATGACTCTTATTCTTGGTATAGACCCCGGCTCCCGAATCACTGGTTACGGCGTGGTACGAGATACCGGGCGTGGCTGTGTTTACGTGGCGTCGGGCTGTATTCGCACCGGCAGTGGCGAGCTGCATGAGCGGTTGCAGATTGTATTCCGCGGGGTGCGGGAAGTCATTCAGACCTACGGCCCTGTGACCATGGGCATTGAAAAGGTCTTCATGGCGCGCAATGCTGACTCGGCTCTCAAGCTGGGCCAGGCGCGGGGCGCCGCGATCGTTGCCGGGGCCGAGGAGGGGCTGGAGATTGCCGAATACTCGGCGACCCAGGTCAAGCAGGCGGTTGCAGGAACCGGGGGCGCGAATAAAGAGCAGGTCATGATGATGGTCATGCATTTGCTAAAACTGACCCAGAAGCCGCAAATCGATGCATCCGATGCTCTGGCGATTGCCCTGTGTCACGCGCACACGCGTTCAAGCCTGATTCCTCACGGTCTGAACACTGCACGTAGCCGAGGTGGTCGGCTGCGCCTCTAATGCGTGCAATAGTGGTGCTGCGTCTCTGGTAGCATCCTCTGCTTGAATATTTCTGCTTGCAGGTCTTGTCATGCCTGCAATGATTGCGACCATTATTTCGCGCTGGTTACGCGGTCTGACCGGCAACACGAAAGGATTTGATACGTGATTGGACGCTTACGCGGCTTTTTGGCTGAGAAACAGCCGCCGCATCTGGTGCTTGATGTGAACGGTGTCGGTTACGAAATCGAGGTCCCCATGACCACGCTTTACCGCTTGCCGCATGTCGGCGAGCCGGTGACGCTGCATACTCACCTTGTCGTTCGTGAAGATGCGCATCTGTTGTACGGCTTCTATGAGAAGCGCGAACGCGAGCTGTTTCGTGAATTGATACGCCTTAATGGCGTTGGCCCGAAACTGGCGCTCGCCTTGATGTCCGGTCTCGAGGTTGATGAGCTGGTGCGTTGCGTTCAGGCTCAGGACACTTCAGCGCTGACTCGCATTCCGGGCGTCGGGAAAAAGACCGCTGAACGTTTGCTCGTCGAACTAAAAGACCGCTTCAAGGCTTGGGAAACCCTGCCTGGGACCTTCACCCTGGTTTCCAATGGTCCGAATGCGCCGGAACCCGTGGCAACCGCCGAAAACGATGCGGTCAGTGCGCTTATTTCTCTGGGCTACAAACCTCAGGAGGCAAGCAAAGCTGTTTCCGCAATCAAGGAAAAAGATTTGAGCAGTGCTGATTTGATTCGACGTGCTTTGAAGGGAATGGCTTAAGTGATTGATGCTGACCGCCTGATAACCGCCACTGGCGGGCGTGATCGTGATGAACAGATTGATCGCGCTATTCGTCCGCTGAGCCTTGCCGACTATATTGGTCAGCCGACGGTGCGCGAGCAGATGGAGTTGTTCATCCAGGCTGCACGCGGACGTAACGAAGCACTCGACCACACGCTGATCTTCGGTCCGCCCGGTCTGGGCAAGACCACCCTTGCCAATATCATTGCCCAGGAAATGTCGGTTTCCATCAAGAGCACATCGGGCCCTGTACTGGAGCGGCCGGGGGATCTTGCGGCAATTCTGACCAATCTTGAACCCAACGATGTGTTATTCATCGACGAGATTCACCGGCTGTCACCCATCGTCGAGGAGGTCCTGTACCCCGCGATGGAGGACTTTCAGCTCGACATCATGATTGGTGAAGGGCCAGCGGCTCGCTCGATCAAGCTCGATCTGCCGCCGTTCACGCTTGTAGGGGCGACGACTCGAGCGGGCATGCTGACCAATCCTTTGCGTGACCGTTTCGGTATCGTGCAGCGTCTGGAGTTTTACAGCATCGCGGATCTGGCAACTATCGTATCGCGTTCCGCCGGCATTCTCGGTCTGCCGATAGAGCCGGAGGGTGCGTTCGAAATTGCCCGTAGGGCTCGTGGCACCCCACGGATCGCCAACCGCTTGCTGCGCCGAGTGCGGGATTTCGCCGAAGTGCGCGGCAAGGGCGAGATTACCAAGCCTATCGCAGACCTTGCTCTTAACTTGCTGGACGTCGACGAGCGCGGTTTTGATCATCAGGACCGGCGTTTGCTGCTGACCATGATTGAGAAGTTTGATGGCGGCCCGGTGGGTGTCGACAGTCTGGCTGCTGCCATCAGCGAAGAGCGCCACACCATTGAAGACGTGCTGGAGCCCTATTTGATCCAGCAAGGCTATATCATGCGCACACCGCGTGGACGGGTCGTGACCCGGCATGCTTATCTGCACTTCGGGCTGAATATTCCGTCCCGAATGGGGGAGATGCCAGGCGCCGAACAATTTGTTGCAGATGAAGACATTTAAAAACTCGCAAAACACTGATTTATTCAGGGTTTGCGCGGTCAGACTGGCTACTGCGTCAGGCTGACATGAAATAACCGGTAAAACGTTGAAAACAGTTGCCGTGGCGGATTGGCAACCTGAGGAGTAAGCACTAGAGTATGCGCGCGCAAAACGGGGTTCAGTCGTTCGCACATCGCTGTCGCGTTTATTACGAGGACACCGATGCTGGCGGCATTGTCTATTACGTCAATTATCTGAAATTCATGGAACGGGCTCGTACCGAACGGCTGCGGGAATTGGGTTTTGCCCAATCCTCAATGGCGAAGGAAGGCTTGTTGTTCGTTGTGCATTCCAGCGAGGCCAGGTATCGCAAGCCGGCGCGATTGGACGACGAATTGCTGGTCAGCGCTGAAGTAATCGAATTGAACCGTGTCAGTCTGCGCTTCAAACAGGAAGTCAGACGGGCTGCGGATGCAACGCTGCTCTGCGAGGGGCAGTTTTTGGTGGCGTGTGTAAACGCCGATAGTTTGAAACCCCGGGCCATTCCCGAAGCTCTGCGTACGGCCTTTGCCGGCCAGGGCGGCGCGGGCACACATACAGAGCAGGAGAGCAAGCGTGGAAGCTAACGTCGTCGACCATTCCTCCATGTGGAGTTTGGTCAGTAATGCCAGCATTGTCGTTCAGTTAGTTATGCTGATCCTTGTGGCTGCTTCAGTCACTTCATGGATCATGATTTTTCAGCGCAGCAACATGCTGCGTGCTGGACGCCGGGCATTGGACAGCTTCGAGGAGCGTTTCTGGTCCGGTATCGATCTGTCCAAGCTGTACCGTCAGGCGGGCAGCAATCCAGACCCGGATTCTGGTGTGGAGCAGATCTTCCGTGCCGGCTTCAAAGAGTTCTCGCGTCTGCGTCAGCAGGCAGGTGTCGATCCTGAGGCCGTGATGGAAGGCGTGGCTCGTGCCATGCGTGTTGCCATCTCGCGTGAGGAGGAGAAACTCGAAGCGGGTCTGCCTTATCTCGCCACCGTTGGCTCCGTCAGCCCGTACATCGGCTTGTTCGGTACCGTCTGGGGGATCATGAACTCCTTCCGCGGCCTGGCCACGGCGCAACAGGCGACACTCGCCACCGTTGCCCCTGGTATTGCCGAAGCACTGATCGCAACAGCCATTGGCCTGTTCGCGGCGATCCCTGCAGTAATCGCTTACAACCGTTTCGCCGCTCGCAGCGAAACCCTGATTAGCCGTTACTACACCTTCGCCGAAGAATTCCAGGCCATCCTGCACCGTAAAGTGCACACCAGCGAAGAGTGAGCAGGTAATTCCCAATGGCTTTAATCGCTCGAGATCGCCGCAGAAAACGCAAGCCGGTCGCCGAAATGAACGTAGTGCCTTACATCGACGTGATGTTGGTGCTGCTGGTCATCTTCATGGTCACCGCTCCCATGATCAATCAGGGCGTGAAAGTCGATTTGCCCAAAGTCTCCAGCGAGGCTTTGCCGCAAGACAACAACAATCAGGTCCTGACCATTTCGATCAAGGCTGACAAGACCTATTACTGGAACCTTGGCAGCGAAGTCGACACCGACAAGCAGATGGACAAGGCGATGACCTTGCCGCAACTGACGTCGGCCGTTACCAAAATCGTTGCCGCCGGGCGTGATGCCGGCAAGCAGACGCAGGTTTTCATTCGTGGCGACAAAACCGTTGATTACGGTTCGGTCATGGGCACCATGGGTGGGCTGCAGAAGGCAGGGGTCGGGAATGTCGGCTTGATTACTGAGGCCCCCTGATGCAGCCAATTCGAGAGCCGTCCGCCTCGGAGAATTATTTCTGGCCTAGTGTCTGGGCCGTGGCGTTGCACGTCCTGATTTTTGGCTTGCTGTTCGTCAGCTTTGCCATGACTCCGGAATTGCCGGAAGCCAAGCCTATCGTGCAGGCGACCCTGTACCAGCTCAAGTCCAAGAGTCAGGCGACGACCCAGACCAACCAGAAAATTGCCGGCGAGGCGAAAAAGACCGCTGCACGACAGACTGAAGTCGAGCAACTGGAACAGAAGAAAGTCGAGCAGGAAAAGCAGGAAGCTGTAAAAGCTGCGGAACAAAAGAAAGAAGAGGCTGCTCAAAAAGCGGAAGAACAGAAGGCTGAAGAAGCAGCGCAGAAAGCGGCGGAAGCGAAAAAAGCCGACGAAGCGAAGAAAGCTGATGAAGCCAAAAAGGCTGATGCCAAAAAAGCTGAAGAAAAGCAGCTGGCCGACATAGCCAAGAAAAAAGCTGAAGACGACGCCAAGAAAAAGGCCGAGGAAGACGCCAAGAAAGCTGCAGCCGAGGAAGCCAAGAAACAGGCCGCCGACGATGCGAAGAAAAAAGCTGCAGAGGACGCCAAGAAAAAGGCTGCCGAAGACGCTAAAAAGAAAGCAGCTGACGACGCGAAGAAAAAAGCCACTGCCGATGCTGCCAAGAAGGCGCAGGAAGCAGCTCGCAAATCTGCTGAAGATAAAAAGGCTCAGGCCTTGGCTGACCTGCTGTCCGATAAACCGGAACGGCAACAGGCATTGGCGGACGAGCAGGGTGACGAGGTCGCGGGTAGTTTCGACGATCTGATTCGTGTTCGAGCCTCCGAGGGCTGGAGTCGACCACCGTCAGCACGTAACAACATGTCCGTAACACTGCAGATTGGTATGTTGCCGGATGGCACCATTGCCTCGGTATCGGTTGCCAAGTCCAGTGGAGACGGGCCGTTTGACAGTTCAGCAGTCGCAGCAGTCAAGAATATTGGCCGTTTGACAGAAATGCAGGGTATGAAGGCCGCGGACTTCGCTCCCTATCGTTCATTCAAGATGACATTTACACCTGGAGATCTAGCCTTGTGATCAAGCTTTTTCGAGGACTGCTAGTAGTCGTTCTCTGCTGTGCGGCCGGTATGGTTGGCGCAGAAGAGAAGAACATTCTGGTCACCAGCGGCAGTGACCGCGCCACGCCTATCGCAGTTGTGCCTTTTGGCTGGCAGGGCGGCAACGTACTGCCAGAGGACATGTCGGAAATCATCGGCAATGACCTGCGCAATTCGGGTTACTACGCGCCAATCCCGCGTCAGAACATGATCAGCCAGCCAAGCCAGGCCAGCGAAGTCATCTTCCGAGACTGGAAAGCACTGGGTGCGCAGTACGTGATGGTCGGCAACATCGTGCCTGCAGGCGGTCGTCTGCAGGTGCAATATGCCCTGTTTAACGTCGCAACCGAACAGCAGGTACTGACCGGTAACGTGTCCGGTACTACTGATCAGTTGCGCGACATGTCGCACTACATTGCGGACCAGTCGTTCGAGAAACTGACCGGCATCAAGGGTGCTTTCTCTACCCGCATGCTGTACGTGACTGCCGAACGCTTCTCTGAAAACAATACGCGCTTCACTTTGCAGCGCTCGGATTACGACGGTGCACGTGCAGTGACCCTGCTGCAATCCCGTGAGCCTATCCTGTCGCCGCGCTTTGCGCCGGATGGCAAGCGCATCGCTTACGTATCGTTCGAACAGAAGCGCCCGCGCATCTTCGTTCAGCACATCGATACCGGTCGCCGCGAGCAGATCACCAACTTCGAAGGCCTCAATGGTGCGCCTGCATGGTCGCCTGATGGCACGAAACTGGCATTCGTATTGTCGAAAGACGGTAACCCGGAAATTTACGTGATGAATCTGGCCTCGCGTCAGCTAAGTCGCGTGACCAACGATTCGTCCATCGATACAGAACCGTTCTTCGGCAAAGACGGCTCGACGCTGTACTTCACGTCGGACCGTGGCGGCAAGCCGCAGATCTACAAGACAAATATTAATGGTGGTGGTGCTGAACGAGTGACTTTCGTCGGCAACTACAACGCCAACCCGAAATTGTCAGCTGATGAAAAGACGCTGGTAATGATTCACCGGCAGGACGGCTTCACTAATTTCAAGGTTGCAGTGCAGGATTTGGCCCGCGGAAGCGTAAAAATCCTCACAGATAGCAACCTTGATGAGTCGCCTACTGTTGCGCCCAACGGCACCATGGTAATCTACGCCACCCGCCAGCAGGGCCGGGGAGTCTTGATGCTCGTGTCCATTAATGGACGCGTAAGGCTCCCGCTTCCTACCGCTCAAGGCGAAGTCAGAGAACCTTCCTGGTCCCCTTACCTGAACTGACGCGGCGCTACACAAAAAAGATTTGCTTAACACACTGGGGTTCATTAGGAGTTTCACGATGGAAATGCTGAAGTTTGGTAAATTTGCTGCGCTGGCTCTGGCCATGGCTGTAGCTGTAGGTTGCTCTTCAAAAGGCGGCGACAACGCTGGCGAAGGCGCTGCTGTTGATCCTAACGCTGGTTACGGCGCAAACACTGGTGCCGTTGATGGCAGCCTGAGCGAAGAAGCTGCTCTGCGCGCAATCACCACTTTCTACTTCGAATACGACAGTTCGGACCTGAAGCCAGAAGCCATGCGCGCTCTGGACGTTCACGCCAAAGACCTGAAAGGCAATGGCGCTCGCGTCGTTCTGGAAGGCAACACCGACGAACGTGGTACTCGCGAGTACAACATGGCACTGGGCGAGCGTCGTGCGAAAGCCGTTCAACGCTACCTGGTTCTGCAAGGTGTTTCCCCAGCTCAGCTGGAACTGGTTTCCTACGGCGAAGAGCGTCCAGTTGCTACCGGCAACGACGAGCAGTCCTGGGCTCAAAACCGTCGCGTCGAACTGCGTAAGTAATTTGACATGCGAACGTGCCGACGTGCTGTAACAGTATTGGCCCTCACCCTTCCACTTGTTGCGTGGGGTGCGGTTCCTGTGGTCGATAACAATTCTGGCTCTGGCAGCAGCAGTTATCCGCCAGCTGGTTATGGCACGTCTGGCGCCTATGCCGGGGGAGGGGTTACGGCCCAGCCCTCGGCACAAGGTCAGCTGTTCATGCAGCTACAACAGATGCAGGACGAAATCGCGCGTTTGCGCGGTATGGTCGAGGTCCAGCAAAACGATATCCAGCGCATGAAACAAGAAGCGCTCGAGCGGTATCAGGATCTGGATTCACGCATAGGAGCAGGCGGCGCAGCCGCAGCGGCTTCCAATAATTCTCAACCGGCTGGCGGTGATATCAACGCCAGCGGGACACCTGCCGCACCGGCCGCGCAAGCGCCGTCGGCAGGTACTGAACCACCTGATCCTGCGAAGGAGAAGCTTTATTACGAAGCGGCCTTCGATTTGATCAAAGCCAAGGATTTCGACAAGGCCAGTCAGGCTTTCGGGGCTTTTCTTCGCAAATATCCGAACAGTTCGTACGCGGGCAATGCTCAGTACTGGCTGGGCGAAGTGAACCTGGCCAAAGGTGACCTTCAAGGCGCAGGTCAGGCGTTTGCCAAAGTCAGCCAGCTTTACCCGAAGCATGCCAAGGTGCCTGATTCGTTGTACAAGCTTGCTGATGTCGAGCGCCGCCTGGGTCATACCGACAAGGTCAAAGGCATTTTGCAGCAGGTTGTTGCTCAGTATCCGGGTACATCAGCCGCTCAGCTGGCACAGCGGGATCTTCAGCGCCTTTAAGGTTCTGACCCGTAATTCAAGAAAGCCGCGCTTGTCGCGGCTTTTTTCGTTAGAATTCGGCACCCGAATTTTCGGTACTTTTAAATACGCTTCTCTGGATTCTGCCATTGCAGGGTGCTTTGAAGTGCCTGACGGAGGCGGACGGCCTGTTTAGCTGTTACGCCCGTGGCCCATATGCAAGAAACGTTACGTATCACCGAAGTCTTTTACTCGTTGCAGGGTGAGACTCGCACCGCCGGCTTGCCCACTGTTTTTGTCCGTCTCACGGGCTGTCCGCTTCGATGCCAGTACTGCGACAGCGCCTATGCCTTCACTGGCGGCACCATTCAGACACTGGATGACATCCTCGGTCAGGTGGCTGATTATCGCCCGCGTTACGTCTGCGTGACTGGGGGTGAGCCGTTGGCTCAGCCCAATGCCATCCCGTTGCTCAAGCGTCTCTGTGATGCTGGTTATGAAGTATCTCTGGAAACCAGTGGTGCGCTGGATATTTCGGCTGTTGACCCTCGTGTCAGCCGAGTCGTGGACCTGAAAACACCAGGCTCCATGGAAGTAACTCGCAACCGTTACGAGAACATCGAGCTGTTGACGCCCAACGATCAGGTCAAGTTCGTGCTTTGCTCTCGTGAGGACTACGACTGGGCCGTCTCCAAGCTCATTCAGTACGGTCTGGAGCGTCGAGCGGGCGAAGTATTGTTCTCGCCCAGCCATCACCAACTGAATGCCCGCGACCTCGCAGACTGGATCGTCGCCGACAACCTGCCTGTACGCCTGCAAATGCAGCTGCATAAATTTCTCTGGAACGATGAGCCAGGGCGCTGAGATGAGTGAATCAAACATGACTGAAAAAACAGCGGTAATCCTCCTTTCTGGCGGCCTCGACTCGGCCACTGTCGTCGCGATGGCGCGTGAGCAGGGCTACGCCTGTTACACCATGAGTTTCGATTATGGTCAGCGTCATCGCGCTGAGCTCGATGCAGCGGCACGCGTCGCTCGCGATCTGGGCGTGATCGAGCACAAGGTCATCGGCCTGAATCTCAATGGCATTGGTGGCTCGGCGCTGACTGACGATTCCATCGCGGTTCCTGAAACCCCAGGCGAAGGCATTCCGGTGACTTATGTACCGGCACGCAACACTGTGTTTTTGTCTCTGGCGCTGGGCTGGGCAGAAGTGCTCGGTGCACGTGACATCTTTATCGGCGTCAACGCGGTGGATTACTCGGGTTACCCGGATTGCCGGCCTGAGTTTATCGAGTCGTTCGAGCGTATGGCCAATCTAGCTACCAAAGCGGGTGTGGAAGGGCAGGGCTTTACGATCCAGGCGCCCCTGCAGAATCTGAGCAAGGCCGACATCGTCAAGGCAGGCGTGCGTCTGGGGGTTGATTACGGTCTTACCGTTTCTTGCTATCAAGCCGACGATCAAGGCCGTGCATGCCGCAAATGCGACAGCTGTCGCTTGCGCGCAGAAGGCTTCGCAGCCGCCGGAATCAGTGACCCGACACGATATTTTTAAAATAATTGAAATTAGGTGTTGAATTACTCATATAAATCAGTAATATACGCGCCACGCAACAGAGGGTCGTTAGCTCAGTTGGTAGAGCAGTTGGCTTTTAACCAATTGGTCGTAGGTTCGAATCCCACACGACCCACCATTTTTTAGCAGTTTGAAAACCTGGAAGGCCCACGCAAGTGAGGATTTTCAGGTTTTTTTTTGCCCGTACGATCGGCCTGGCTGAAGGTCTAGCTTTTTCAAGGTGTTCAGTCGCTCATACAAGCAGCTGTCTACCGCGAAGCATGGCTTTGCTTCGGCGCAGCATCACCGAGCACAGCCACTGTACGTACAGAGCCTAGGGCAAGTCAGAGAGCACCTGCGCCACGGCAACAGTCAGATACCACTTCCAGAAAGCACGCCGCAATTCCGGGTCGCCATCGTCGGACAGGCTGCTCGCGAACCCCAACCCTCCCGCAAACGCCGATGCGACTAAATAATCAGACTCAAACGCTTCAGGATCCAGGTCTTGATCGCGTTGGTCGTCGCCAGCGTCGAATTGGACGTCAGCGACTGCCGTGACGATTGTGTTGGCAGCAGCGTGCCCGACGAACATTGCAGGGTACTCATCGGCTTCATACTCTTCATTCTCGACCACCGACACATAAAAATCGTCACGTACGGCAATTGCATCAGCGTGATCAAAAGCGCCACTGGCAGCCTGAAGTGCCGCTGTCAGAACGTGTTCGATGCGTTGAGCATCGCCAAACTTCTCGGTCCAGAATCCCATGCCGTGTTGCACGCAGGCGGTATTGAGCTTTGTCAGTATCAGCTTTTGGTCGTTGGGGTTCCTGTTTTCAGTGATCATCGCCCAGAGCCGAGTTCGCAGAGAGCGTGCTAGCTCACCCTTGGGCGAATTTTCAACTTCAGTCATGAGCTTTGTGATGAACGCTTCGTGTTCTTTTTTCATTTGAGCCTGATGGTCGGATGGGCAGTATTTTCGTATTGAACGATGCGCAAAGTTCTCGGACGCATGACCTAACGAAATACGTTGATCTCAGCATGGTTGATGTTGAAGTTTTTCAGAGTAGTCATCGCCGTCTCAGAAACGACTAATCCATTGCTTTCGGCCACGCCAAAGTCGTCGACTCCAGCGACCCCATTTACTTGTAACCAGTAAAAATCAGGTAAGGTTTTGTCTGGGTAAAGCTCCAGAAAGTTTTCTGATTTTGAAATGATGACGGACTCAAATGACACGCCTGAAAATTCGTCCGCCGATAAAGCCTCCGCCAAGGTGCAGGTACAGATAAAACACGGGAACGTCTCCAGTAACTCGTCACCCAGCCAGCCTTCAAATTGATACTCGAGTTGACTGACCTTTGGCGGCCAGATCCCGGTATCCATAACCGTCCGGTCTCCCAGGCTACCGGCAACTTCGGGCTCTACGTGGTAATAATTCATAAGTGTTTCTGCTCAATAGTTGGCTTTTTTCAGCACATACTCATCTTGATGCCTCTCTCGGGCAAGCATACCCAAATCTGTTCCAGCTCATGGCTCGATTGTCAGCTGAGCAATTCAGTAAGCTGTCCTGTGCCCTGGTCACTGCTGCGGATGGGTTTGCATGGCTACGTCGCTTGAGCCAATCGGGCAGGTGAGCGCGCAGCATCAGTAGGTCGGTCCATTACGGCGTACACAGGATGCACAATCTGCATTTTGTCTTTACAGTTGTTGAGGCGTGCTGCCTGGCTGAGATGCGGCATTGGGGGCATAGGACAGTCCGGTATCCGGTTCAGGAAGTCTACAAATACTGATATGAAATTATAATGATGAACATTGATGTGGAACTTGAAAGGATAGGAAGAAGTCGGTTTTTTTCCAACATGGGCGTTTTGCTCTCTGGAGAGGAGCGTATTATCTGTATCGAGAGCGTGCGCAAGGTATTTGTTGAACCCTCGGAGCTAGAATTTCAAGGGTGCTACGAGGAAGTTGAGTGGCTCCCCACCTCTCCCTCTCAAGATGATCCGTTTTATAAGCTACCCAAGCCGCCCAAAGAGTTGACTGGACTTAGAATGGAAATCAATAAGTCTGTGATGGCGGCCACAAGAAAAGTGGAGAAAGAGTTGTTCTTGTGTGGGTCACATGATTTTAGTGCCGCTGCTAGAAATGGAATTTGTTTTGCTTTTCGCCAGTATGTGTCTGAGCGTTATTACGGTCATGGCGATCATTGGAAGCAAATCGTAGAGATTTATTATAAAGGACATTGGCCCGTTGGGTTTGCGAAAAATAAATGGGTTGTCATCTAGAGGCTGAGGCTTATTCGTAGGTCGTTTCAAAATAACTCCAGGAAAAAATACAGGCCAAGGGCAAACATGAAGAGTTTTCTGATATTTAAAAAAGCATTATGGTGCGTCATGATACTCTCTGCCTTTTATCCACAGCTCTCTTCAGCGCTACCTACAGATGGAAATAAAGCCATCAACGCCCCGTGGACCACTCATTACTTTGGCAGATTTCAACTGGATATCCCAGCAGGGTCTGAAATTGCCGCCGATTACAAGCTCTACAACGAGAAGGTCGAGCTCATTAGCAGGAATGGAAAGTCCGACCTGAACTCGATCGTCGACCAAAAAATTGAAGAGCTAAAAAAGGGAGTTGCACACGGTACATCAAGCAGGTATGAAAAAACGATACCCTTAAGTAATGGCAGCGTTTTAATACTTTCGAGACTGGATAAGCTCTATACCTTTCATGCTTATCTTCTTACGTCCCAGAACGCCCTGTACAGCATGCTGGTGAAATCGATTTCTGCCAAAGGAATAGACGGCGCCATCAATAAAACCCGCCTGATAAGTGAATCCCTGTTTTCCAGACGTCCCCAAGACGCTCCACCCCAAGACGCTCCACCCCAAGGGGCTTTTGCTTTAGAAGAAGGGTATACCACCCTGGGGGCAGCTCAATCTCTGGAAGGTGTTTACATGGGCGCACAAGTATCAACGCACCCGGGCACGTTTGTCAGTCTACTCACTCAACGGATAGTTGAGCATGATGACACATTAATAAAGCGCTTCGAGGAAGAAAGCGGCGGCGTTGTTTCAGGCGTTGCCGGGTTATTGAATAAAACAAAAATACTCAGGAAAAAAACGCGCAGGGTGGGTGACATTGAAGCAGAGGAGGTTGCTGTTGTAACGTCAATCGATGGAAAGCGTTTTTACACGTTTCAACTCGAATACGAGGGCCAGCTGAAATCGAATACTCGTCCGTTTATAGATTTGAGATTAGGTACACATGAGGTCGGGAGTGACTTCAAAACCGATGAGGAGGCGCTAGCGTTTTGGGACAAACTGGTAGGTAGCTTGAAAGCACTGCCTTGATTTCGCATCGCGTAGTGCCTGCGCCATACACAGCGTTCATTACTTCAGCTTGACTGCCCGAGGAACCAAGGGGAAAGATATCCTTTTTTTTCGGCTCATCCTTGGGTCGAAATGCTATAGGGAAATTCCGTGATTGATTTAAGAAGCCCTGACGAAGTTCTCGAAGAATACGCTGAGCGCTATGATTCCCTGCTCCCCCTGCCTTCTCCACAGCTGATTCAGCGCATGGATTACATGTTGACGTCTGACGCCCCAAGGTTGCCCGTGGTGAAGCCCGAATGGATTGCCTCGCGCAAGTGCACCTTGACCGAAGCAGAGGCGCTGGATCGTGCAAAAGGCTGCTTGCTTGGACTGGCAATAGGCGACGCCGTGGGCACAACACTCGAATTTTTGCCTCGTGATCGTAGCCATGTGCATGACATGGTGGGTGGCGGTCCCTTCAGGCTTAATCCGGGAGAGTGGACCGATGACACCAGCATGGCGCTCTGCCTGGCAGACACTTATCTTGCGAAAGGCAGTTTCGACCTTATTGATTACGCGGACCGACTAGGCCGCTGGTATCTAAGCGGCGAAAACAGTCATAACGGCAAGTGTTTTGATATCGGCAATGTCACTCGAACTGCGATCGAAGAGAGGCTGAAAAATGGCGGCTTATGGCATGGAAATGACGCGCCATCCACCGCGGGTAACGGCTCGATAATTCGCCTGGCCCCCACTGCGATATTTCATCGACATACGCTCTCGGCTACGTGGCGTGACAGTGCGGCCCAAAGTTACTGTACGCATAGGGCGCTGGAGGCCGTCGCGTGTTGTCATCTGCTCGGCGCGCAGCTGCATCTGGCCCTCAATGGCGCAGACAAAGAAGAAACCCTGTCTCCCATGATTCGGCCCTTACGGCCAAGAGCCTTGATCATCAATGCAGGCGAATACAAAGAAAAAACCAGGGACCAGATACGTTCCTCAGGCTACGTCATCGATACACTGGAAGCAGCACTGTGGGCAGTGTGGAATACCGACAACTTCAAAGACGCTATTCTATTGGCCGCCAATCTGGCTGATGATGCCGACAGCGTAGCCGCCACTGCCGGACAAATTGCTGGCGCTCTGTATGGCGTGTCGGGTATGCCGGAGGAGTGGGTCAGGAACGTCGCATGGTCAGAGCATATTCAGGGTCTGGCTCAGCAACTGTTCGAGCGTGCGCCGCAGCATGATCCTTTGGAAGAGCCCATCCGCGATTGATATACCTCGTGTATGACCGACATCCGGTGGAAGTAGCTGTTACCAAAAACTCGTGGTTCGATGATGAAAAACCTCTTTATCAGGATGATGACTGCCTTTATGGGTAAGCGTAAAAGAAAGACACTTCCGAAGGATTTCGATCAGTTGCTGAAGGATGCTCCGCTTGCCGAGTTGATAGCAGTGTTCGATGTGTGCGAGCTCGAAGCCACCGGTGGCTACAGTAAAAACACCGCGCTTGGGTTTTATAATTGCCCCGATGATCTGGTCCGGTGGCTGGTGGAGCAGGGCGCAAACGTTGATGCCCGTGACCTGTATCAGCGAACGGCTTTGCACCACCGTAGTTCGAGCTGGATAGGAGGTGTCGATCTGCTGCTGGATCTGGGGGCTGATATCGAGGCTCAGGACTCTAAAGGCGATACACCGCTGCAGGTGGCAGTAGAGAGTCACAAGGCCGACTCAATCGCTGCTCTGATTCGTCGAGGCGCCAATACGGAGGTGAGAACCCGGCGACAGGGATACAGCATGTTGCACCTCGCACTGCTCACGACGTCCAATGGCGACATTCGGCCTACTGCCAAAATCGCTGAGATCCTGTTGGAAGCCGGTGCGCAAGTCGAGGACGCTATGCAATCCGAAGTTGAGCGTATCGGTCGTGAATTCGAATTTCACCGGGCTGACTTCAACCCTGATTACCTGGCGGAAACTGATGCAGCTCTTGCCTCTCTTTATCGCCTTTTCAATGTCACTCCAGTTGCCGCGCGTAACATCCATGACGGTCAGGCTGCGATAGTCGTGACAGCAGATGACTGGCCTGCCCAGCATCAGCAATTGTGGGAAATGCTGGTGCCATCCTCTGGAGCAGCAACGACGGTGCAAGGTGAAGCCATCCGCATCAGTGGTCGTATCTCGATTGAGATCAACGACAATGGCTCGGCGAACTGGGACGCCGATTTCAAAAAAATGCTGAACGCGCTTGTAGAGTATTTAGGCAGTGCCGTGCCGTTAAGTGAGCTGGAGCTGGCCGAAGCCCGCACGCTCGCTGCCGCACTTAAAAGCGGTAATGATACTGCCGGGCACACCGATCGCCTCTGTGAACTGGCCGTATGCTGGGTCATTGCCAACCCGCTGCCAGAGCTGTTGAGCACGACTTCCTATGGCCGATAAACTCAGGCGTTGCCCTGGTAAAGCCCGGATCAGTTCATGATGAGGACAGAACCCAAAGGGCATCTTCCTTGTCTGAGCGACCATGAGGGTCGCGCGATCATCAGACCTTTTTTGAAACCTTATGACGCGCGATTTGTTACATTGGGCGTACTGTCCCTCCAGGACCCTCGCGTGACCTGTCGTTTTCGGGGGCGATCCAGAGAAGATTTTGATGTTGGATGTCGTGAAATGAATGTTAGTCCGGATGTACGTGACTGGGATGAATGTCGAGATATTCGTCAAGGCACGGTTTTTATTGTTGCGTCAGGTCCGTCTGCCAAGGATTTTCACCTTGAGGACTTCGCACACATACCGATGATCACCATGAACGGTGCTATCTCCAAATTCATCGATGCCGGAGTCAGACCGTTTTTTTACGCATGCACTGATAAGGATTTCGCCTGCCAGCAACCCGCATTATTTTCTCAGGCAATGGCGCTTAGTGAGCGGGTTGCGCTTTGGGAGGAAACCCTTGAGGGGCATTCCATAGTGCCAGAGGGGAAAGCGTTTCTTTTGCGTAAAGCGCCCAAGCTCTCATGGGCTGAGTTGGTGGGGGCGGAAGATGAACTGGTGCGAAGCGGAAGCTTGCTGAGCCACCGCCGCAAGCGTCGGATCGGGTTCAGTAAAAACCTCAAGCGAGGTTTTTTCGATGCGCGCACTGTCGCATACCTGGCTCTGCAAATTGCCTACCATTGCGGTTTCAAGACTGCGGTGATGGTAGGGGTTGACCTGAATCAGTCAGCCCGGCGTTTTTATGAAACGGCAGGCTGCAAGCGCTCTCCTTGTGGGTTGGATCAGCATTTTCATACGAGGATTTTGCCGTCGTTCTCGGTGGTTTCCGAGAAGGTCATCGGCGAACGCTTTCAAGTGTTCAACCTCTCGGACGTCTCGAGAATCCCTGCTGATGTCATACCGAAAGTAGATCTGAATGAGCTTGATCGGCTTATCGACATTTAGCTATGGAAGCATTCTCGCAGAGCGCTTCGATAGAAATCGAAAGCGTCAATTGCACCCTGGATAGCCTGGGCTTTCTGCGACTCATCCAGTTTCAGCCCGTCAAGTAACGTCACAAACTCGCGCCAGTGCAGGGCGCGACCATCGGGGTGGGCAGCAAGGTGACGTGCGCCATGTTCGGCGCCGAAGCCCATCTGCTGGGTTTCCTTGAAGAGGAATGCCGCCCCCAGGTTTGACCCCTCAGCGCAATACAGCCAGCCCAGCGCTGCATGGATCGAGTGTGGTTTGACTGACGTGGGCGCTATCGGTGTTGGCAGACCTATATCTTTCATGTCCGCACGAACGGCATCAAAACGCGGCAGCTCACGCAGGCCGGGCAGTAACTGGTTCAGCTCGGCATCGTGATACAGCCCATGAATTGCGCCGTGAAAGCGGTGCTGAAGGCGCAGGAAACAACCGTAGCGCTGATTGTCCGCGAACGGGCGGGACTGCATGACCAGCGTGTCGACGCTGTCGTGGTCGCGGGCGCTCCCCGCTTTTAGGCGTTTACTGAGCGGAAGATCTGGCGTTATGGGTGAATCTGCGAGCATTGATGAAAGTCCTTTGGGAGCCGCGACACGTTACCAGATGCCGGGGTTTGCTGCCGCTCAGGCGCGCATGTCAGTGAATAATGAACTTGGTGAAGTCGCATGCGTTGCGCGTGATACCCAGAATGTCGGCCATGAACCGGTCATCTTCAGTACTGCGGTGCATGGCTTTGTAAGAAATCTGCGGCAACGCTGGCGTGACATCCAGGCGCTGTAACTGTTTGCGATCCAGCACGTGACCCAGACAGTGTAGCGGCAGGCATGCAGTTGCCAGCCCGGACACTGCCAGGCCGATCTGCGCCAGCAGGTTATTACAGGTAATGGACTTGACGATGTCGATGCCTTTCATCTTGAACCACTGCCCATAGGCCATTCCCATGCCAGACAGCGCGCCCTGAATGATCAGCGTGCGCGACGCCAGTTCTTCCAGCGTCATACTCGTCTGTTCACCCGCCAGCGCCGGTGTACACATCCAGGCGTTTTCCACCGAGTCGAGAATCTCAGCGGAGAAGCGATTGTCCTGAAAGATGTCCGGAACAATGATCAGATCGATGGAGTTGCTCGCCAGGCGCTCGTAAAGCACCGGGCTCAGGTCCACTTCCGGAATGATCTCCACCAGCGGATAAGCGCTGCGAATGCCATTGACCAGATCCGGCAACCAGGTCAGCGCGGTCAGCTCTGTAACTCCCAGACGCAGCTTGCGTTGCAGGTTCTCCGGGCTCTCCAGTCGCTGCAGCATCGCGTCCCGCTGATTCAAAAGACTTGAAGCCAGAGCCACCAGTTCTTCACCCATGGGCGTGAGTTGCGCACTGCGTCGTGAACGGTCAAACAGCGGTTGCCCGTAGCGCGTTTCCAGATCCTGAATGCGCTTGGAAATGGCTGACTGCGTGGTGTTCAGGTGATCGGCTGCCGAGTCGAAGCTACCCAGCCGGGCGACCCAGAAAATCGCTTCAATCTGCTTGATGGTAATCATCTTCAAGTCCTGATTCTTTCCTCGAAAGATGCCTTTAAGCGATGAATAAAGCCAACTAAAAATCGCTTTTTGTTCGTTTTGGCAATCAGTAGTCTTCAGAGCAACCGAGCCTAAACCCACAGGTCACTCACAATGTCGTACCCGCTTTCGAACAAATTGAACCGTTTCGCATCGTCTGCCAGTGTTGCCGCGAAAGCGCGGGTCATGGAGCTGGAGGCTGCTGGCAAGAAGATTCTCGACTTCTGCGTAGGCGAGCCGGATTTCGTGACCCCGACCTCGATTATTGAAGCGGCGCGTACTGCGGCTCTGGCAGGGCAGACTCGCTACACCGCGACCACCGGCACCAAGCAACTGAAGACCGCCGTGCAGCGCAAGTTCAAGCGAGACAACGGTCTGGATTACTCACTGGCCGAGATCGTCGTGGGTTCGGGGGCCAAGCAACTCATCTACACCGCGTTCACTTGCACTGTGGATGATGGTGATGAGGTGATCATCCCCGCGCCTTACTGGGTCAGTTATCCGGACATCGTCAAGCTCAATGGTGGTGTGCCGGTCATCCTCGAATGCTCGGACTCTCAGGGTTTCAAGCTCAAGCCTGAACAGCTTGAAGCCGCGATCACGCCTAAGACCAAATGGCTGGTGCTCAACTCGCCGAACAATCCTAGCGGTGCGATTTACAGCGAAGCCGAAATGCAGGCCATCGCCGATGTGCTGGTGCGTCATCCTCACGTTTGGCTGATGACCGACGAAATTTACGAGTATTTCAATTACGCCGGTGCCACGTTGCCCGCACCGGCTGTGCAGGCCCCGGAACTCAAGGAACGCACCCTGGTGATCAACGGTGTTTCCAAGGCCTACGCCATGACTGGCTGGCGTATTGGTTATGCGGGTGGTCCGCTGCTGCTGATCAAAGCGATGGACAAGCTGATGTCGCAAAGCATCGGTGGCGCATCGGCGGTGAGTCAGGCTGCCGCAGTGGCAGCGCTGGAAGAGGGTGGTAGTTTCGTGGAGGAGGCGGCGCGCGTGTTTGGTGAACGTCGCAATCTGATCATCGAATTGTTGAATGACGTGCCGGGCCTCAAGTGCCTGGACATTGAAGGGGCGTTTTATGCGTACCCTAACTGCGGTGGCCTGATTGGCAAGCGCACGCCGGACGGTGTGGTGCTGCACTCGGATCTGGACGTACGCAACTATTTGCTCGAAAGCGCCAACGTGGCGGTTCTGGATGGCGCAGCTTATGGGCTTTCACCTTATTTGCGTCTGTCGTTCGCCACGTCCACCGAGATCATTACCGAAGGTTGCCGGCGGGTGAAGGAGGCATGCCAGGAATTGAGTTGAGGAAAGTCTTGAGCAAAAACTGTTTTCTAAAAAACTAAAAAAAGATCCGCTTTTATTTCTGCCCTCATTCTTGAAGAGATACCGATCATGATGAAAAAGGTTTTGCTTACTTTGATGGGGTTGATGGCAGCAACCACGGTAATGGCTGACGGCCTGCAGGACGTCAAGGACCGCGGAACACTGCGCTGCGCGACATTGACTGACAGCGTGCCCCTGGGCTACCAGGACCCGACCACCCGGGAAATCGTCGGGCTGGATGTTGACCTTTGCAAGGCGCTCGCCAAGCACTTGGGTGTCAAGGCGGAGCTGCAAGGTGTTGCCGTCAGTGCGCGGATTCCAACGCTGATTTCCGGTCGCGCCGACGTGGTGGCCGCTGCTCTGGGTTACACCAAGGAGCGTGCCGAGCAGATCGATTTTTCTTCGGCTTACTATCAGGTGCCGATCAAGGTGCTGGTCAAAGGCGACAGCGGTATCAAGACCTTCGCCGACCTGGCCGACAAGCGCGTCAGTGCTATCAAGAGTTCCACGCCTGAACTGTATGCACGCCAGCAGATCACCGACGCTAAAGTCGTAGGTTTTGAAGACGCACCTTCAGCGTTTCTTGCTCTGCAACAAGGCAAGGTGCAAGGCATGGCCATGACCGAGCCTGCGTCGATTCGCTTTCATACCCGCAGCCAGAACATGCGCTTTCTTGATCAGGCGCTGCACTTCGAGCCCAACTGCGTAGGTGTCAAAAAAGGCGAAACTGCACTGACCAACGCTATCAATCAGGCATTGGTGGACATGGAAGCCAGCGGCGAGCTGCAAGCACTGTGGGATCACTGGTACGGCGATCAGACTGAATACAAGCTGGTACGTGAGAAGAAACTCACCGCGCTATCTGATTTCCAGTGATTGAAAGCGGGCCGCTTCACGCGGCCCGATCGAGGTGCATGTGTCAATTTTCAATGGCTTCGGTTCCCTGCTTCAGGGGGACTACCTGCAAGCGTTTCTGGGCGGTGCGGGGGTAACGCTGCAGTTGTTCTTCATTTCGGCGGTGCTGGCATTCGTGCTGGCTTGCCTGTTGATGGGCATCCGGCTGATCCCCGGGCGGGTCGGCGATTTCGTGGTGGCAGTCTTCGTTGAATACCACCGCAACGTGCCTAGCCTCGTGCAGTTGTTCGTGTGGTACTTCGGCATCCCGCAACTGCTGCCGATGGCCGCTCAGGACTGGATCAACGGCCACGGCGGCGAAGTGATCTTCGCCATCATCGCTCTGACCCTGAACAGCGCCGCTTATGTTTCCGAAGACCTGCGCAGCGGCTTCCGTTCGTTGCCCAACGGCCAGACCGAAGCGGCCCGTGCACTGGGGATCAATTACGTGCAGACCCTGCGCAAGGTTCTGATTCCCCAGGCCATGCGCGCGTCGGCTCCGTCGTTGGTCAACCAGGCGCTTTCGCTGTTCAAGACCACCGCACTGGCCATGGCCATCGGTACCGCAGAAATGATGTACATCACGCGGCAAATCGAAGGCGAAACCTACATGACCTTCCAGACCTTTGCCGTGGCAAGTCTGTTCTACCTGATCGGCTCCTGGACGATCATGATTCTGGGTGCCGTCTGGCAGCGACGCATCGATCTGCGGATGGCGAGGTAACCATGCTCGAGATTCTTCACGATTACGGGATTCTGCTGCTGGTCGGCCAGTATCCACAGGGTCCGCTGGGAGGTCTGGCGCTGACCATCATCATCGCGTTGCTCGCGCTGATTATTTCGTTCCCGCTGGCAGTCATGATGGGCCTGGCGCGTACGTCATCCATTGCACCGATTCGCAACGTGGCCATGGGTTACACCTATGTCGTGCGGGCGATCCCGCTGCTGCTGCTGATC
Source organism: Pseudomonas syringae group sp. J309-1 (assembly GCF_032582135.1). Classification (NCBI taxonomy): domain Bacteria; kingdom Pseudomonadati; phylum Pseudomonadota; class Gammaproteobacteria; order Pseudomonadales; family Pseudomonadaceae; genus Pseudomonas; species Pseudomonas syringae group sp. J309-1. The sequence continues at coordinate 29,276 of NZ_JAWHNU010000019.1, forward strand.
TTCTGGTGCTATTTCGCGGTGCCGCTGATTACCGGCATCAACATCTCCGGCTTCGTCACCATGCTGGTGGCACTGGTGGTGTACGAGGGGGCTTATCTGGGTGAAGTGGTAAGGGCCGGGATCAACGCGGTGCCCAAAGGCCAGGTTGAAGCCGCCCGTGCGATTGGCATGAGCTACGGCCAGTGCATGCGCAAGATCGTGTTGCCGCAGGCACTGTTCAACATGCTGCCGAGCATCCTCAACCAATTCATCATGATCACCAAAAACACCTCACTGGCCTATCTGATTGGTACGCAGGAAGTCACCTTCGCTGCCTATCAGATCAACAACCAGCTATTGACCCAGCCGTTCGAGGTCTATGCGCTGCTGGCCGGTTTCTACTTTGTGTTGTGCTTCTCGCTGAGTCGTCTCGCCAAGTGGCTGGAAGACACCATCAACCGTAAGCGACTGGGTTCTGCCCGCGCCCAAGATGACAGCGTCGAAGAAAATCCAGTTCTGGTGGGGCAACCGAAATGATCGAATTCAAGAACGTGAACAAGTGGTACGGCGAATATCGCGCACTGAGCGATATCACCGAGCAAGTATCGGCCGGTGAGGTGGTTGTCGTGTGTGGGCCGTCGGGGTCGGGTAAATCCACCTTGATTCGTACGGTGAACCGCCTGGAAGAGATTCAGGACGGCAGCATTCTGATTTCCGGCGAGGACGTTCATGCCTCGAAAAAGAACCTCAATGCCTTGCGCAGCCGGGTGGGTTTCGTCTTCCAGAGCTTCAATCTGTTCCCGCACATGAGCGTGCTGGATAACGTGATGATCGGGCCCATCACGGTGCTTAATCGCAACAAGACCGATGCCGCGAAAACTGCTCGTGACCTGCTGGCCAAGGTCGGGTTGGCGCACAAGGCCGACGCGATGCCGCTGCAGTTGTCCGGTGGTCAACAGCAACGGGTGGCGATTGCACGGGCCTTGGCCATGGAGCCGCCGGTGATGTTGTTCGATGAGCCGACCAGCGCGCTCGATCCGGAAATGGTCGGTGAGGTTCTGCAGGTCATGAAAGACCTCGCGTCCGAAGGGATGACCATGATTTGCGTGACCCATGAAATGGGCTTTGCCCGGGAAGTGGCTGACCGGATCTGGTTCATGGACGCAGGGCAGGTACTGGAACGCGCTGCGCCGGAAGATTTCTTTACGGCGCCGAAACACCCGCGTGCGGCCAAGTTCATCTCTGACATTCGAGCCCACTGATGAAACCGTCAGCATCGCCGCACCTGCCGGTTCGCAAGGACTGGCTGGCGCGGGTGGATGAGCCTGCGATCGATCCGCAGTTGGCGATTGTCGATGCACATCACCATCTGTGGGATCGCCCGGAAAACCATTACCTGCTGGATGACTATCTCGACGACATCGATAGCGGTCATCGGATCGTGGCGTCGGTGTATGTGCAATGCCGCTCGATGTTCAACATGGATCGGCCCGAGGCATTCCAGTGTGTGGGCGAGGTGGAGTTCGCCAACGGTATCGCGGCGCTCAGTGCCAGTGGGCTTTACGGCCCGGCGCGGATTTGCGGCGCGATTGTGGCCGGTGCGGATTTGCGTATGGGGCAGGCTGTGGTGCCGGTACTGGAAGAGATGCTTGAGCGGGCCGGGCCAAGGTTGCAGGGCATTCGCAATGTAACGGCCTGGCACGCCGATCCGCAGGTGGTCTCCAATCCCAAACCGCCAACGTCGGGCATCCTCATGGACACCCATTTCCGCAAGGGCGTGAGCTGCCTCAAAGACTACGAACTGACGCTGGATGTCTGGAGTTATCACACCCAGCTTGAAGAGGTGCTGGATCTGGCCAGGTCGTTCCCGAACCAGATGATCGTGCTGAATCACGTGGGCGGACCTGTTGGCGTCGGACCTTATGCTGGCCGCCGGGATGAGGTTTTCGCCGAGTGGTCGCGGCTGATTTGCCAGTTGGCTTATTGCCCGAATGTGCGGATCAAGCTGGGTGGGTTGGGCATGAACGTCGGTGGCTTCGATCTGCACGCTCGCGAGTTGCCTCCTGATTCGGACACGCTCGCCGCATTGTGGCGGCCGTACATCCTGCATTGTATTGATGCTTTCGGTTTCGAGCGTTGCATGTTTGAAAGCAACTTTCCGGTTGATAAGGGGATGTATTCCTATGGCGTCATGTGGAATGCCTTCAAGAAGATAACGGCCAACTTCACGGCTGAAGAGAAGCGCTTTCTGTTTAGTCGGACCGCCGCGTGTACCTATAACTTGATGATTGCTGATTAGTGCCTGCGGCACGTTAATAGCCAAGGCTGTTATTTAGAGTTTTAGTCTGTCCGGTCTTCGGGGCGCGGTGTCGTTCGCCTTGAAGAAAGCTTCATGCCGTTTTCTGTTGTTTGATTTTGAATGTTTATTTAACTCATGACAGGGCAGGGCAGTTGGTTTTGCTCAGTCAATTATTGCGAGGCTGCATCATGTCCAGTGGTTTCAGAGTATTAAAGCGTGCCCGTCAGGTCAGTGCTGAACAAGTCGAAGGTTATCGTCAGGTGCCCGTGGCCAACGTCAGTGATTCAATGAACCGCATGACCGCCGGGGGCGTGACTTTGCGGCCCATGCACCGTTCGGGTGTGCTCGCCGGTCCTGCGTTGACGGTTAAATCCCGCCCCGGCGATAACCTGATGGTGCATTACGCCCTGGACATCGCTCAGCCGGGCGATGTGATTGTGGTGGATGCCGGCGGTGATCTGACCAATGCAATTATCGGCGAATTGATGGTCGCTTACGCCATCAAGAAGCGCTTGGGCGGTATTGTCATCAATGGCGCCATCCGTGATGCGGCGAGTATTGCTGCAGGCGACTTCCCGGTATTTGCCGCAGGTATTACTCACCGTGGTCCTTATAAAGATGGTCCCGGGGAGATCAATGTTTCGATTGCAATCAACGGTATGGTGATCGAACCGGGCGACATGATTGTCGGCGACGATGACGGCCTGTTAAGCATTCCGTTTGATGAAGTTGACAGTGTTCTAAACAAAGCCAGCGCCAAACATGCGGCTGAAACTCAGCAACTTCTGGATATTGCTGAAGGCAACAGCGATCGGAGTTGGGTTATCAATAGCCTGAAACAGAAAGGCTGCGTATTGCCGGAATAAGCGTTGCGCAACCATGGTCAATTGACGGGAAATGACCCGCTATCAAAGGTGGCTGAAACAGATGGTAAATCCGTAGGAGGCTGGCTAAAATCCGCGCGCCTTCTGCGGCTTGAGCCAATCGGACGTGACCGATTGGCCTCAGGACCGAACCACGACCCTGGGTCGACATAATTTATAAAGCTGGAAGGCCCGTGAAGATGAGGACGTCCAGCTTTTTTTGTGTCTGCTTTTCGGGGGTAAACTCGCCTTGTGCGCTATCAGAGCGCTTGCAGGTCCAGCGAACATGACGCAAATTTCCGAACGCCTGTTGGTCCAGGCCCATCTCGATGCCAAACAGCCCAAAGAGCTGAGCATTGAAGAGCAGGCTCACTACCGTGCTGCGATTGCGGCCGAGCTCAAGGCCCAGGACGCTGTGCTGGTGGCGCATTACTACTGCGATCCGGTCATTCAGGCTTTGGCGGAAGAAACCGGCGGCTGCGTATCCGATTCGCTGGAAATGGCCCGGTTCAGCAATAACCATTCAGCGAAGACCGTGCTTGTCGCTGGCGTGCGGTTCATGGGCGAGACTGCCAAGATCCTCAACCCTGAAAAACGCGTGCTGATGCCGACGCTTGAGGCGACCTGTTCGCTGGATCTGGGCTGCCCGGTGGATGAGTTCACGGCGTTCTGTGATCAGCATCCGGAGCGTACGGTGGTGGTTTACGCCAATACCTCGGCAGCGGTCAAAGCCCGTGCGGACTGGGTGGTGACGTCCGGTTGCGCGCTTGAAGTCGTCGAAAGCCTGATGGACAACGGCGAGAAAATCATCTGGGCTCCGGACAAGCATCTGGGGCGTTACATCCAGCGCGAGACCGGTGCTGACATGCTGCTCTGGGACGGCGCTTGCATCGTTCACGAAGAGTTCAAGTCCAAGCAGCTCGAAGACATGAAGGCGCTGTATCCGGAGGCGGCGATTCTGGTTCACCCATAATCGCCCGAGTCAGTGATTGATCTGGCTGACGCCGTGGGTTCCACCAGCCAGATGATCAAGGCCGCACAGACGCTGCCGAACAAGATGTTCATCGTGGCCACTGATCGGGGCATATTTTACAAGATGCAGCAGCTGTGCCCGGACAAGATCTTCATCGAAGCGCCGACTGCCGGTAACGGCGCTGCCTGCCGCAGTTGCGCGCACTGCCCGTGGATGGCGATGAATACTCTTGAGCGTACCTTGCAGTGCTTGCGAGAGGGGAGCAACGAGATCTTCGTCGATCCTGCCGTGATTCCCCATGCGGTCAGGCCGTTGCAGCGTATGCTGGACTTCACCCAGGCCGCGCGGATGAGGCAGGCGGGGAATGCTTGATAGCTGATAGCACCTATCCCCTGTAGGAGCCAACTTGTTGGCGAGGCATTGGGCCTGTTTAATCAGATATATCGCCTCGCCAACAAGTTGGCTCCTACAGGGGATAGGTGTTACATCATGTCCTTGACCATCCGCTCCTGATCCGCCAATTCCTTCTGCCGCGCATCAATGCGTGAAGCCAGCTGGAAGTTGTTGTTCGCCCGACGTTTGGCGAAGTCCAGCTGCTGGATGGCCTGCCTGAAATCACCCACCAGCGCGAAGTACTCGGCACGAGCCTGATGCAGGCCGATGGTGTTGCCATTCAAACCGCGGGTTTCGGCGACCAGATACCAGATGTCCGGATCATCAGGACGACTCTTCAGCAGCCCGTTCAGGGACTTTTCCGCTTCGGCGGTACGATTCTGTTTGAGCAGCACATCAACTCGCACCTGATTCAACGGATAGTTCTCGGGGTACTGAGTCAGCATCCGCTCAACCCGCTGTTGCGCGTCGTTCAGTCGGTTGTTAGTGATGTCCAGATCGATCTGCGTCAGGTTGTAAGTGATGTCGTTCGGCGACTTGTCGAGCAACGGCTTGAGGGTTTCCCGGGCTTCATTGAGTTGCCCGCCTTTGATCAGCGCGATAGCGAGACCGTAGCGTGCAGGTTCGGATTTAGGATTCTCGGTCAGCTGCGCGCGGAAACGCTTGGCCGCGATGCCTGGAGTTTCTTCGTAGATCAACGCTACACGAGCGCGCATCAACTGATAGCGCACGCTGTCTTCCTTGCCCCCCGGCTTGGCTTGCTCGGCGCGGTTACGGGTATCCGCGATCCGCGATTCTGTTACCGGGTGAGTCAGGAGAAATTCGGGTGGCTTGGCATCGAAGCGATACTGACGCATCAAACGTTCAAACATGGTCGGCATGTTGCGCGGGTCGTACCCGGCTTTTTCCAGATTGAGAATGCCGATCCGGTCAGCTTCCTGTTCATTCTGACGCGAGAAGCGCCGCTGTTCCTGGATAGCCGCAGCCTGTGAACCTGCGATGGCGGCAATGCCCGCATCCCCGGCCCCGGCAGCCGCCATGACGATACCTGCCAGCATCGCTGCCAACACAGGCACCTGCATGCGCTGTTGGGCTTCAACACCCCGGGCAAAGTGGCGTTGCGACAAGTGAGCCAGTTCGTGGGCCAGTACTGAAGCGTATTCGCCCTCAGTTTGAGCATTGAGGAACAACCCGCCGTTGACGCCGATAATCCCGCCGGGTGCGGCAAAGGCGTTGAGTTGCGGGCTGTTGATCAGAATGAACTCAAGGCGTCGGTCCTGCACCTGACTGGTTTCCGCCAGGCTATAGACCGAGGTCTCGACGAAGTCCTTGAGTTGCGGGTCCGAAAGTTGCGCGACCTGGGCTCGCAGCAGTCCAAGCCAGGCACGGCCCAGTTGGTGTTCCTGCTCCGGCGAAACAATCGCGGAACTGGCATCGCCAAGGGATGGCAAGTCATCGGCATGCGCAGGAACAGACAGCAGGCATGCGAGCGTCAACAGGGTGGGGCGCAGAAAATTCATCCATGGAGCTCTGAGTTGGAGAACCTCTACTGTAGCTGTCTCCATGGCCTGATGACCAGAGTGCGGTATTCTTCCGGGCTGTAAGACGTATCTGAAAAAACATTTTGCCTTCGCATGGCAATTTGATGTGCCTGCCTGGAGAGAAACGATGTCTGACGCTGTAACGCGCCCCGAAAGCTGTGATGCCGAAGTCGACGCCAGTGGCCTTAATTGCCCGCTGCCGCTGCTCAAGGCCAAGCTTGAGCTCAACCGCCTTTCCCGAGGTGACGTGCTCAAGGTCATCGCTACTGACGCTGGATCCCAGCGTGACTTCCGTTCCTTTGCCAGGCTTGCTGGCCATGAATTGCTTCATGAGGAAGCTGACGCGGGGATCTACACCTATTGGCTGCGCAAGGCGTAACCCACCGGGGCTCATCCGCTTTCACAAGGATTCTTGATGTTCAACGTGCTTCGCAACTGGGTACAACGCTACTTCTCCGATGAAGAGGCCGTGGTACTGGCAGTGTTGCTGTTTCTGGCATTCACCATTGTTCTGACGCTGGGCGGCATGCTGGCGCCGGTGCTCGCCGGGATGGTGCTGGCGTTCCTGATGCAAGGGCTGGTGAGCCTGCTTGAGCGTTTTCGCGTTCCGGAGTCCGGTGCTGTTGGTCTGGTCTTTATGCTGTTCATGGGCGCGCTACTGGTGTTTTTGCTCGTTCTGGTGCCGCTGCTCTGGCATCAACTGATCACGTTATTCAACGAGCTGCCGGGCATGCTTGCAAAGTGGCAGTCGTTATTGCTGCTGTTGCCCGAGCGCTACCCGCATCTGGTCTCCGACGAACAAGTGCTGCATGCCATTGAAGTCGCGCGGGGCGAGATCGGCAAGTTCGGTCAGTGGGCGCTGACGTTCTCGTTGTCGAGCCTGCCGCTGCTGGCGAATATCATGATCTATCTGGTGCTGGTGCCGATCCTGGTGTTCTTCTTTCTCAAGGACCGGCGTCTCATCGGTCGTTGGGTGGTCAGCTACCTGCCAAGGGAGCGCGCTTTGATGACCCGAGTCGCCGAGGAGATGAATCGGCAGATCGCCAACTACATCCGTGGCAAAGTCATCGAGATATTTATCTGTGGCGGAGTGACCTACATCGGTTTTGTGGCGCTGGGCCTCAACTATGCGGCCTTGTTGGCGATGCTGGTGGGTATTTCCGTAGTGGTGCCTTACGTCGGCGCGGTCGTGGTAACCGTTCCGGTGGCGCTGATCGCCTTGTTTCAGTGGGGCTGGAGTGACCAGTTCATCTATCTGATGGTGGTCTATGGCGTGATTCAGGCGCTGGATGGCAACGTGCTGGTGCCGCTGCTGTTCTCGGAGGCGGTCAACCTGCACCCGGTCGCAATCATCTGCGCGGTCCTGTTGTTTGGCGGGTTGTGGGGCTTCTGGGGGATTTTCTTCGCGATTCCGCTGGCGACGCTGTTCAAGGCCGTGCTGGATGCGTGGCCAAGGCAGGAGCCGACCGTGGCACCGCTTTTGTAAGTGTCCAGCCTTATCGTCGGAATGCCGCCCAGGCCAAGCCTCGCTCCCACATGAGATTGCGTCCATATGTGGGAGCGAGGCTTGCCCGTGATGGGGGCGACGCCAATTCAGAGTCGATCAGGCTTTATTCAACGCCTGAGCCTTCTCCAGCACGGCTTCCACATGCCCCGGCACTTTCACACCGCGCCATTCGTGGCGCAGCACGCCATCCTTGTCGATCAAAAAGGTGCTGCGATCCACGCCAAGGTATTCCTTGCCGTATAGCTTCTTGAGCTTGATCACATCGAACAGTTGGCAAAGGGCTTCGTCCTTGTCCGAAATCAGCTCGAACGGGAACGATTGCTTGGCCTTGAAGTTCTCGTGGGACTTCAGGCTGTCTCGCGACACGCCAAATACCAGCGTGTTGGCCGCCTGAAACTGCTCGTGCTGATCGCGAAAGTTCTGACCCTGAGTGGTACAGCCCGGTGTGCTGTCCTTCGGATAGAAGTAAATCACGACCTGCTTGCCCTTCAGTTCGGCCAGGCTCACTGCCTGCCCGCTGGTGGCTTGCACCTGAAAATCACTAACCGGTTGATCTACTGCTACAGCCATGGGATTTCCTTACATAGGAGCTTGCGGACGCCACGGTTCAATCAGTGCATCGAGGTTCAGTGCGTCGGCGAAATCCAGGAACTGATCGCGCAGCCAACTGATCTGGATGCCCGCAGGCAAGGTCACGGTGAAGGTTGCGTTAAGCATCGTGCCACCAGTCTGCGGTGCCAGATAGGTATCGCAGATCAGGTTTTCCAGTTCCACATTGTGATCCATGAAGAACTGGCACAGCTCATTGATGATGTCCGGGCGATACGCCGAGCTGACGTAAGCCACGTAAGGCAGCGCCTCTGGACGGCTTTCCAGCGTGGCACTGCGCACCACACTGGTAGTGAAGTCATGTTTCTTGGACAGGCCGGGCAGGCCGGTTTCCAGGCGGGCCAGGGCATCCCAGCTACCGGAGACCTGCAGAATCAACGCACTGTATTCGCCGTGACGGGTCAGGCGTGAGCTGACAACCGAGCAACGACTTTCGTGACTGGCACGGCACAGGACGTTGGTCAGCTCCATTGGGTTTGCGCCAAGGGCACTGATGACAAGGAATTGTTCGCGAACTGTGGGGGTGGACGACATGCAGCATTCCTAGATGATGAGCGGTCGGTACATTTATTGGCTTGCAGGACCGAATCGACGATCAACAGCGCCAGACACCCGCCGCAGCTTCTGGCGGAGTGCGTCTGCCTGATTACCAAAGGCATGCTGCAACAGCGCTGGAGCAGGGGTTCTGACGATAAAATCGACCGATTGAAGGAGGCGCGCAGATGACCAGTACCGATCAAAGAACGAAGGGTAGCGAAAACCATCGCTCAGGGGAATGCTCACAGCGTGGTACTTCGCTTGTACTAGGCTGATAGCGCCAGTACCATTACCGCTCTCTTTTTCCGGCAGGAGCGGTTTGCATGATTGCGGGCAGTATGGTGGCACTGGTCACACCCATGGATGCACAGGGACGTCTGGACTGGGACAGCCTGAGCAAACTGGTGGACTTCCACCTGCAAGAAGGCACCAACGCCATTGTTGCCGTTGGCACCACAGGTGAATCGGCCACGCTCGATGTGAACGAACACATCGAAGTGATCCGTCGTGTGGTCGACCAGGTTGCAGGTCGTATTCCTGTCATCGCAGGTACCGGCGCAAACTCCACGCGTGAAGCGATCGAGTTGACCAACAACGCCAAGCGCGCTGGCGCCGATGCGTGCCTGCTGGTCACGCCGTATTACAACAAGCCGACCCAGGAAGGGCTGTATCAGCACTTCAAGGCTATCGCCGAAGCGGTCGATATCCCGCAGATTCTTTACAACGTGCCAGGCCGAACAGCCTGCGACATGCTGCCTGAAACCGTCGTGCGCCTGTCCACGGTGCCGAATATCATCGGTATTAAAGAAGCTACGGGCGACCTGCAGCGTGCCAAGGCCATTCTGGCCGGTGTCAGCAGCGACTTCCTGGTGTATTCCGGTGATGACCCTACGGCGGTCGAACTGATTCTGCTGGGCGGCAAGGGCAATATTTCCGTAACGGCCAACGTTGCACCGCGCGCCATGAGCGAGCTGTGTGCCGCCGCCATGCGCGGGGATGCCGAGACTGCGCGGGCCATCAATGAAAAACTGATGCCGCTCAACAAGACCCTGTTTATCGAATCCAACCCTATCCCCGTGAAATGGGCCCTGAACGAAATGGGTTTGATGCCGGACGGTATCCGTCTGCCGCTCACCTGGCTGAGTCAGGCCTGTCACGAACCGCTGCGTCAGGCCCTGCGCCAGTCCGGCGTTCTGGTTTAATTGAGGAAGCATTACGCAATGAAGCGATTGGCCGGACTTTCCGCACTTGCCTTGATTATCTCCAGCACCAGCGGTTGCGGTTGGCTCTGGGGTGAAGATGGTTACTTCCGTGACCGTGGCAGCGATTACCTCGAAGCACAGCAAACTGCACCGATGCAGATTCCGCCGGGTGTCTCCGAGACCAAGCGTCTCGATCCTCTGTTGCCGATCCCGCGCAACGTGGCGGACGACACTGCTAAAGGCGAATTCGTAGTTCCTCGCCCGCAACCGCTGTCGACCGTAGCTGACTCCAGCGACTTCAGCCTGCAGAAGAGTGGCAACAACAGCTGGGTGCTCGCTCAGCGTGCGCCTGCCGAAGTCTGGCCCGTCGCGCATCAATATTTCGAGGATAACGGTTTCCGTATCGCCGAAGATCGCCCGCAGACCGGTGAGTTCAGCACTACCTGGCAGCGTCTGGACGAGCTGTCCGCTGCCGTTGCCAAGCGCCTGAGCGCGAGTGGCACGGCCTCTGATGCTGAAACTCGCGTGCGAGTGCGTATCGAGCCAGGCGTGCAGCGCAACACCAGTGAAATCTACGTGGTGAGCGCCGAGCGCCCAGCGGGTAGCACCGCTGATGTCCCGTTCACTGATCGCGCTACCAACGTGGCACTCGATGCCGCACTGACCGATGACATGCTGGCCAGCCTGAGCCGCAGCTCTGCCCAGGGCGGTTCCGTATCGCTGCTGGCAGCGCGTGACTACGACACCCCAAGTCGTGTCGCCTTGAGCGAAGACGGTAGCGGCAACCCGGTTCTGAACGTCGGTTCGGATCTGGATCGCGCATGGTCCAGCGTAGGTCGAGCCCTGAATCAGGGTGAATGGCGCGTTGAAGACATCAACCGCAGCCTGGGTCTGTACTACATCAACCTGGCAGAGCGGGCTGATACGCCTGAGAACAAGCCTGGTTTCTTCGGCCGCCTGTTCGGCAGCAAGGAAACCAAGGAAGAGATCGATGCCCGTGCCGAGCGTTATCAAGTGCGCTTGAGCAAGGTGGGTGACAACGTTCAGGTTACCGTCGAGAAGAACATCAACACCGTCGCGCCGGCAGATGTTGCCCGTCGCGTACTGGGTGTCATTCAAGACAACCTGGGTTAAGTGCGTTTCGCAGTATTAGGCAGCGGCAGCCAAGGGAATGGCACGCTGGTAGCCAGCGGCAATACCCATGTGTTGGTGGATTGTGGTTTCTCCCTGCGGGAAACCGAACGAAGACTGGCGCGGCTAGGGCTTAGCGCGCATCAGTTGAGCGCGATTCTGGTGACCCACGAACATGCCGATCACGTGCATGGCGTGGGTTTGCTGTCTCGGCGCTACAATCTTCCGGTGTACATGAGTAGCGGCACGGCGAGAGGGTTGCGCAAGCCTGTTGAAGTCGCCGGGTATCTGGCAGGCGGCCAGGATTTGCAACTGGGGGCGTTGAACATCCATGTGGTGTCCGTCGCTCACGATGCCCTTGAACCGACGCAGTTCGTCTTCACCGACGGCACGCGTCGCTTCGGCCTGCTGACAGATCTGGGGTCGTACTGCCCGACGGTGCTGCAAAGCTACCACGGCCTGGACGCCTTGATGATCGAGTCCAACCACTGCCGGGACATGCTTGCTCGCGGTCACTACCCATACTTCCTGAAGCAGCGGGTCGGTGGCAGCGAAGGACATTTGAACAACCATCAGGCCGCAAGCCTGGTGAACGAGCTGGGCTGGCAAGACCTGCAACATCTGGTACTGGCCCACCTCAGCAGCAAGAACAACCTGCCGCATCTGGCCCGGCAATGTTTCGTCGACACCCTCGGGTGCGATCCGGACTGGTTACAATTGGCCGATCAAGATTCAGGGCTCGACTGGCGACATATCGCCTAGCCCAACTACTTAGCAAGCGGAGCCCATCATGGAAAAACGTGAAGAACTCTACCGCGGCAAAGCCAAATCGGTTTACAAGACCGACGACGCTGACCGCTTGATCCTGCTGTTCCGTAACGACACGTCGGCGTTCGACGGCAAGCGCATCGAACAGCTGGACCGTAAAGGCATGGTGAACAACAAGTTCAACGCCTTCATCATGCAGAAGCTCGAAGCTGCAGGCATTCCTACCCAGTTCGACAAACTGCTGGCCGACAACGAAGTCCTGGTCAAAAAGCTCGACATGATCCCGGTGGAATGCGTCGTGCGTAACTACGCCGCCGGCAGCCTGGTCAAGCGCCTCGGCGTCGAAGAGGGCCTCAAGCTCAACCCATACACCTTCGAGCTGTTCTTGAAGGACGACGCCAAAGGCGACCCGTTTATCAACGAATCCCACGTCGTGGCATTCGGTTGGGGCACCGCCGAGCAACTGGTTCGCATGAAAGAACTGTCGCTCAAGGTCAACGAAGTCCTGAGCAAACTGTTCGATGACGCTGGTCTGCTGTTGGTCGACTTCAAACTCGAATTCGGTGTTTTCAGCGACGGCTCCATCGTCCTGGGCGACGAATTCAGCCCGGACGGCTGCCGCCTGTGGGACAAGGACACCAAGAAGAAGATGGACAAAGACCGCTTCCGCCAGGGCCTCGGTGACGTTATCGAAGCCTACGAAGAAGTCGCCAACCGTCTGGGCGTACCGCTCTAAGACGGAAAAAGTAACGCAAGCGCTTGATAGCACGAAAAAAAATCAGCAAAAGGTATCGCCTTCTGCAATTGAACTGTTATGATGCGCGCCGTTGGAGAGATGCCGGAGTGGCCGAACGGGACGGATTCGAAATCCGTTGTACTGGCGACAGTACCTAGGGTTCAAATCCCTATCTCTCCGCCATACAAATGAAAGCCCCAGAAGTTATGCTTCTGGGGCTTTTTTGTGTGCGCTAGGAAAGTTGCGGAGCAATTATTATTCGGCGATCATCTTTTCCAGACGAATCAGCAACTCGTGCGGATCCACATCCATCCCTCAACACAAATCCATAAACTCAATCACATCCAGCCTCCGCTCGGCATTTTCTGTCTTCGATACGAAGGATTGCGGTCGTCCCAATTTCGTGGTCAGCTCTTTTTGGGTCAAGCCTGCTTCTACTCGCGCTTTCAGGAGAAGGGGCAGGAGGGACTGGTAGGGGGTATTGTGGATGGTCTTCACTCTCCCAACGCCAGCGCCTCTTCATACTCATTCACAAACTGCGGCAACGCATAGCCAAGCACCGCACACAAATCCCGCAGTTGAATCAGGTCCAGGCGTCGTGATCCTTTTTCCACATCGCTCATGAATGACTGCGGTCGACCAAGTGCTGTGGAGCACTCCGATTGGGTCAGGTCTGCGTTCTCTCTGATCGTTCGCAGCAGCTTGATCAGGATCTGATGTTCTCTTCTATAGATTGCTTTAGTCATGTGGCCGTTCCTGTTGAACAGCGGCGTAAGCTATAACTGATTTTCAGATATCTGATTTTCGGATATTCTTGGTTTTGATTCCGCGCATGGCTGGAGGTCTGCACGGACGTAATAAATCTCGGAAGGCTTAGCTGAAAGGACACAATTTATGAAAAAACCAAAACTCTCACGCTTTCCCAAGCAAGCAGCTCGACGTAACGCCATGACTCGCTCTGCCGGGCTTTTAGGTCGTAACTCTCAAGCTCCGTTGACCAAGCTGCAAGTCGTCAGCTCCATGTACGCCTACCTCATGACCAGTTGGGATGATCTACCCGACGAGAACAAACGTGCCTTAGGCTTCGACTTCGTTGTGGGCAGTGAAGGCGAGGAGGTGGCGCTTAATCATCTGGCGCGGCTTTTTATGGACTACGCAGATTTATCATTTCGGCGAGCGTTGGTGGCTCGGCGCAGACGTTTGGGGGTCGATGAATGACTTGAAGTGATCGTCTTGTAGTTGCGCTGTAAGGGAAGGACATCGCTTGCGTAGGGCGTTTCCCAAAACTGACTGCTGCTATTGAGGGAGTCAAGTTGAAGCAGGATGCTAGGCCATATCGTAGGAGTCGCCCCGGTGTTCCTGGCACCGCGCTGTCGCGTAGCAAACACGGACCCTGGAGTGAGCTTGCTCGCGATTCGGTCTGTCACTCAATGAAGATATGGCCTGTCCTGACGCCATCGCGAGCAAGCTCACTCCTACAGAAAAGCATTCCAAACCAGATAGTTGTAGTTTGTTTGATAAGAGGAATTCATGGCAGATGGTTTGTTGGTTGCCAAAGCCGAAATAATTGCGCGATGTGTCGAGCGAGCCTGGGAGGAGTATCGGAGCGAACCGGCTTCCTTCGCTATGGATATGTCCCGTCAGGATGCTGCAATTCTCAACATTACTCGGGCCTGTAGCGCGGCGTTAGCGATGGGGGAGCATCTGGTTCGCCGTGAGAACCTTGGCATTCCCAAGAGCGCTATTGATGTATTTGAGCTTCTTCATTGCTGCGGATGGCTTGAGGCGCGATTGCTACCCGTAATGAAAGATATGGTGAGATTCCGATATGTCGCGGTTCACCAGTATCAAACTCTTCAGTTGCCTGGCACTGTCGCAATCATCACTCAGCATTTGGGCGATTTCATTTTGTTCAGTTCGGCAGTCCTGCGCAGGGATGCTGGCGCTCAATAGCGACAGCAAATTCTCGTTGTAGGCATTGAACGCAGGAGGTAGCGCTTAATCATCTGGCGCGACTTTTTATGGATTACGCAGATTTGTCATTTCGGCGAGCGTTGGCACTCGGCGTAGACGGTGGGGTATTGATGCGTGAATTGGGGTGATGGGTTAGACGGATAGAGGGCGCTGTTTGTGTGTGCCTGATGCTTCGCGGCGATTGAATCGCGGGCAAGCCTCGCTCCCACAAGTTCTGTGAGGTCCAAGTCACCACGTCGTCAATCGGCTTGCGGGCAAACAGAGGGTTCGCTCAAGTCAATCTGCTAACGCAGTCCCGTTGAAGTGTAGGAATCGTCCTATTTTCCTCTGGTTGATAGTCGAAAGCGGGGAGATATGAATAACTACCGCGGTCGCCAATTGGAATTGGCTGAAGATGAACCTGAATCCACTCGGCATAACGAGGGAAATCAGTTTCAGGGGCGCAGGCTTATATAGGCGCTCATTTCAGGGGAAATCATGCAGGAACGCGCCATGACTGAAACCGAGCTCGAAAAAACCAAAGCCGAGATCAACAAAATGTTAGCCGAAGCGCGCAAGCTCGTTTTGGAGGCTGACAAGCTCGGTGCTGAAAAAACCAGGCTTAATGCTGAAGCTCGCAAAATGACTCGCGAAATTTTCTGGTATCCCGTCGCAATTGCCATCGGCATGATTGGCGCAGTGTCCACGGTAACGCTGTTGCTGGCCAGGCTACTTAACTGAGCACACTCAGTCTTATGGTCAGCCCCTGGTGAGGCTTGATCCCTCAGCTCAAACTGAAACAACAAAGCCCGCATCGGCGGGCTTCGTTGTTTCAAGCAAACACGTCAATCAGAAGTCGTAACGCACGTTCGCGGTGAAGGTGTCGGCGTCGAAGCCGCTGCTGGTCAGGTAGTTGTACGTCCCACCTACGCTCCACGCGCCCACGCGGTAGTTGGCGCCCAGTCCCAGCTCGTAGCTGTCGCGGGCCGGTGTTGCGCCGGTGGTGGTGAACGGCGTACCGCCGAGTACGAAGGTGGAGGTGGTGCCGGCCTTGTCACCGATGAAGTCGTGCCAGGCCATCAGCTTGGCTTCCGGCTCCAGGCTGCCCACGCCAACGTCGAACGCGGCCGCGAGGCGGGCACCTAAGCCCATCTCGCCGATTTCATAGCGTTGGCTGCCGACGTTGAGGGCGGCCGAGCTGCCTTTTTCACGGTACGAATCAATCGATACGTTGGCGTAGCGCGCACCGACCTGCGGCTCTACCACCCACTGCTTGTCGAGCTGGAAGGTGTAGCCTGCCAGTGCATTCACGCCGAAGATCTCACTGTCGTAATCGGCCTTGGCGCGAGTGCCCGCGATGTAGCGCTTGGACTCGTTGTCGTTCCAGCCATACATCAGCGAAGTGTCGACGAAGAAGTTGTCACGTGCCCAGTTGCCGTACAGGGTCAGTGCATGACCGGTAACATCGGTTTTGTTGCCCAGGTCAGATTTGACGTCGCTGGTCAGGTAGCTGTAAGCCAGGCCCACGGTGGTATCGGCATTGAGTTTGCCATCGGCACCCACGGCGATGCCGTTGGTGTTGGCGTCGTAGCCGTCGATACCGTGGCGGCTATCCTGATTGGCGTCGCTTGACAGCGCCTGTAGCCATACGCCTTGATTTGCCAGGACGTCACCCGAGGACAGGCCGTTGCGTGCTTTGCTGGCGCGGCGATTGACGGCACTGCTGACCAGATTCTGGCTGTTGGTGGCGGCGTTGATCGCCCCACGGCTGACGTCCGGGGTCAGGGTTTCGGCAAGTTTCGCCAGTTCTTCGCTGGTGGCGGCGTTGGCGAAACGCTGGAATACCGGGTCGCTTTCGTCCAGCTGGCCCATGACCGAGTTTTTGAACGGCTTGATGGCGTTCACTGCATTGCGTGAGCCACGAGCGCCCAGCAGGTCTTCTGTGATCGTCTCATCACTGCGAGTGGCTACCAGTGCTTTCACGTCCTGGCCTTCAATGCCGAAGTTCTTCACCTCAAGCAGTGCCGAGGAGGAAACCACGGACAGGTTTTGCGGCTCTTCCCAGGTACCAGAGTTGATGAGGGTGTAGCGGGTGCCCTGAGCCGAGGTGCGGAAGTCGTCAGAACGGGCCTGCAGTTCGACCTGGCTACCTGGAGAGAAGAAGGTATTGCCAGTGACTTTCAGGATCGGCGTATTGGGCTGTGTGTCGTTGTCCAGCAGCAGGCGCAGGCGTGCGGTGTCGCTGTCCATGTCGAGGTCGCCCACGATCGTAGTCTGCGGGCGAAGCAGGGTCAGGCGGCCACCGTCGATATCGACAAAACCGGAGCGGATGGTCGAGCCATCGAACATCGCGTCGCCTTGCACCAGCACACCGCTCAAGCCCAGCAGGTCACCCTTGACCTTGCCACCTTGCCAGTAGAAAAACGCCTCGGGGGCATTGTCGTCCGCCAGAATTGCTGCGGTGCCGCCTTCGATCAGGCCACCTGTCTGCCTGATAGAGAAGTAGGGATCGGAGGAGGTGACGAGACTTTGAATGTGGATACCGATTCCGTCTGCGGAGATCGTCCCGCTGTTGTTGATACTGCTCTTGAAGGGAGCACCTGACATCTGACCGGTGAAACGAGCATTCTCGATCTCGATCCCGGCAGAGTCGAGGCCGCGAGCGGTGATAGTGCCCGAGTTGTTGATGCTCGCCTGGGTCGACGTAATCATCATGCCATTGGCATTTTCGCCCGTGACGGTGATGTTGCCGGTGTTATTCACTTCACCCGCGATGGTCGCCAGGTACAGGTCCAGCCCCGAGGTACCGTTGCCGGTCACCGTAATATCGCCCTGGTTGACCAGGTCGCCAGCGACATTGGAGTTCAGGGTCAGGGAGATACCGGCAGGGAAGTCGGTGGAGTTCGCAGCCATCCGGTTAATCTTGCCCAGGTTGACCAGGCTGCCTTCCAGGGTCACGTCGATCAGATCTACACCTGCGTTTTGCGACGTCCCGGTGAAGGTGGCGTTATTGAAGACATCGCCGGAGCTGCTGTATGCCCCGGTGCTCAGGTCATAGTTGAAGTCGGGTGCAGGTGCTGCATGGGCAGTGGCAGACGCGACGGAGAGAGCGAGCAACGAGCGGCGCAGATGGGAAATGTTCAAGGCAGTATCCTTACAGGGCAGAAACTGACAGGGAACAACCGGCGCGTCAGCGTCTGTTCTAGGCATCCCTGCCAGCTTGTCAGTTAAGTGCTGATTCAAGCGGGGGAAAATTTACACATTTGTGTAGGACAATTCATCTTTGAATTGCAGGGAGAGGTAAAAAAAAGCGCAAAAATGCGACTCGATAGTTATTTTTATTGGTTTTATCGGGTTATTCAGCAGAGAGCGGAACTTTATGGTCGTTTTTGTAGTCATGCCCAAAACTTGACCTAAGGGACGTCTTTAATCTCAGGCTTCTGATGTTGAAGGGGTGTTTTCACCCATGCGCGCCATGTTGTTTCCCATCCCGCATCATGGCTGACTGTGGGCACAGAGACGCACTGGGAAAGCGGCGAGCCAAGCGCCTGTTGGTACGCATCTGCCAAACGACCTGGAATAACCGGGTCTGCTTCTCCGATCAGATGACGCTGGGGTAAAGAGGCGAGTCGATCACGATAGTCCAGTGGATCCAGTGAGCCCTCCAGTGGCGACAGTCCTTGCATGGTCGCCCACAGCCGTGGGCTTAGATTGCCAGCAAGGGTTTGCACCTGGGTAACATCATCGCGCTGTGCCGCTAGCAACAATGCGAGAGCGGCTCCCCCAGAATAACCCACGATTTCAAACTCCCGGTTGCCATATCGTTGTTTTAACTGATCCAGTGCCTGGCTAAGACGGGTGACCACTTCCTGGGAAAAACGTCGATGGGTCCAGAGCGCTGATTGACAGGCCGCTGCCATGACGAACTGGCAGGGGCGCGCCAGGTAGGCGTTGGGTGTCGGGTCATTAACCGCAAGCCTTGGCACCAGCAGATTGTGCGGGCTGGGATCCAGGCTAGGCTGAGTGGCCGTTGCCCAGGAGTGGCCGTCGCCTTCCAGGTAGACGCGCAGGCGAGTCGACTTTTCTGCGGTACGTGGCGCAAGGATGACCAGTGGGAACTGGTGCCCTGGCAGGACGTCCAGTTGCCGACCGTGTTCTTCAGCGAGTTGTTGTAGTGCCTCGCGCGGCGATTGGCAGGCGATGAGAAGCGCGCTGATCATTACCATCCAGGCTTTACAGAAACAGGCCAACCCACGTCGACAGGGAAAGTGCCTACTCATCAGAAGTCATGACGCACGTTGGATGCCGACAAGTTCAGAGCTAAAGTTGGCACAATACTTCTGTTCAGTTCTGAACAAGACCCAACCCCTCAGCATCAACCACCACCGTCACCCCTTCATAACTCGCCAGCGCCCCATGCTGCGTCTCTATCTCATGCTGCGTCAACGGCATGACGTTCTGCCCAGTGATTCCAGACCCGCTCGGCGGCGACGATTGAATTGAGCTGCGTGCCGTCCAGGTCGAACAGGAGTGCCGAGAGAGTCGGTTGTTGAGCATGGTTACCTCGGACTGGGATTCTGGTTAAGGACGATGAGTGACCAGCTTGATTCCGAGTGCAGTTAATACTTTCAGTACTGTGTCAAAGCGCGGCTTTGCACCTGGAGCCAAAGCTTTGTACAGACTGGCTCTGCCAAGTCCTGAATCCTTGGCTATCTGAGCCATGCCACGTGCTTTTGCTACATGGCCCACGGCACGAATCAGTTCGTCCGTATCACCATCAGCAAGAACCTGGGAGAGGTATTCGTTGATCGCCTCGTCGCTGTCAAGGATCGCTGCCATATCAAACGGCACTAGGGTAGTGGACATTTATCAAACCTCCTTCGCCATTATTTTTGCCTGCCTTATATCACCCGGCTGAGTTGATTTATCTCCGCCGACCAGGAGCACGATGATCGTACGGTCCCGGGTGGTGAAATAGATTCTGTATCCTGCGCCGACATCTACGCGCATCTCGGACACTCCTTCGCCGACGGCTTTCACGTCTCCCAGATTACCTGCCGATACGCGCTCAATACGTCGCGCTATAGCGATCCTGGCCCGTATGTCGCGCAAGCCTGCGTGCCATTGGGTGAAAATTTGTGTCTGCTGTATTGTGTACGTCACTGCCAAGTGTATCCGACTGGAGACAATTTTTCGTCGTTTTTTAGGTTGGCGATATTCGCGCAGGCGAGTTCATTCGAGCTCGAATTCGGCTATTTATCGAGGAGAAGGGCTGGACGAAATATCACAACGGGGCGGAGAGCTTAGGCTGGCAACCTGTATCGCGTGCGGTAGATACCTACCGCGCTTGGTCTCATGGAGTCGATGCTGGAGAGGCTGGAGAGGTTGCTGATGAGTTTTTATGGTATTCCATGGCGGTCGCCGCTGGAATTTTTATCACGATCGCGACGATTACTATCTTAGTAGTCAGGCTCTTGAGCGCGGGCTGTCTTCCTGCTTTAAACCCGCATCAATCCCAACCCTTCAGCGTCAACAACCACCGTCACCCCTTCATAGCTCGCCAGCGTCCCGTGCTGGGTCTCCATTTCATGCTCATGCGTCGCCGTAATCACAACCACACTCGCGCCTGCTGCTTCAGCCGCTGCAATGCCTGCGGGTGCATCTTCGAATACCAGACAGTCTTTCGGATCAACGCCCAGTCGTTTGGCTGCAAGCAGAAAGCAGTCCGGGGCGGGTTTGCCTTGGGTGACGTCTTCGGATGTGACGATGTTGACTGGCAATTTCAGGCCAGCGGCTTTTAGTCGGGCTTCCGCCAAGGCGCGTGGGGCGGAGGTGACGATAGCCCAACGTTCTGGCGGGAGAGAGGCGAGGAGGCGGGCGGCGTCGGTGACTTCGATGACGCCTTCTACATCGTCTATTTCAGCTTGGGAAATGGCATCGGCTTCCAGCTCTGGGTCAACGCCGGGCAGGTTCAGGTTGCGGATGGTGTCGATGCAGCGCACGCCGTGGATGGTGGGCAGGAAGGTTTTGACGTCCAGGCCGTGGCGTTCTGCCCAGTGAGTCCAGACCCGCTCGGCGGCGACGATGGAGTTGAGCAGTGTGCCGTCCATGTCGAACAGGAATGCCGAGAAGCGTCGGTTGTTGAGCATGGGTTACCTCATTGAAATGGGGAAGATACGCACGATTTTGTAGGAGCTGCCGAAGGCTGCGAAATAGGGTATGTCAGGAAAACGCCTTCGCAGCCTTCGGCAGCTCCTAAAGGGGTCAACATATTCCGTGACAATTCCGAGTTTAACCAGCAGCGCCGGGGCATTCGAGTCTGATTTTTTGCCATCCTTTCGCCATGTAGTAGCGGCAAATTGTCGCAACACGATTTTGCGCGAGTAAGATGTGCACCTTGATTTCACGACCCCCGATTTTTCGGGGCTGGCTCTGATGCGCTCTGCATGGAGATTCCAGGTTGCCAGCCTTGGTTGTACGGACTGAATACGAGTAGACAAGAAAAGGCGATAACTGAAAATGACCAAGACTTCGCGACCTTTATATATTTCCTATGCCGGCCCTTCGCTGCTGGAAATGCCCCTGCTGAATAAAGGCAGTGCTTTTACCCCGCAAGAGCGGGTCGAATTCAATCTGATCGGTCTGCTGCCGCAAAACGTAGAGACGATCGAAGAGCAAGTCACGCGTGTATACAGCCAGTATCAGCAGTGCGCGAGCGATCTGGATAAGCATATTTATCTGCGTTCGATCCAGGACAACAACGAAACGTTGTTCTTCCGTCTGCTGGATTCCCACCTCGATGAAATGCTGCCGATCATCTATACGCCGACGGTAGGGCAGGCGTGTCAGGAATTCTCCAAAATCTATCGCACTCACCGCGGTCTGTTCATTTCCTATCCGGATCGCGACCGCATCGATGACATTCTTCGTAGCGCCACTAAAGACCGGATCAAGATCATCGTCGTGACGGACAGCGAGCGAATTCTCGGTCTCGGCGATCAGGGCATCGGCGGCATGGGTATTCCAATCGGCAAGCTGTCGCTGTACACCGCGTGTGGCGGGGTCAGCCCGGCTTACACGTTGCCTATCGTGCTGGACGTCGGCACCAACAACCAGGAGTTGCTCGACGACCCGATGTATATGGGCTGGCGCAACAAGCGGGTGACCGGCAAAGAGTACGAAGACTTCATCGCGTTGTTCATCGAAGCCGTTCAGCGTCGCTGGCCGGACGTGTTGCTGCAGTTCGAAGACTTCGCCCAGACCAACGCCATGCCGTTGCTGGACAAGTACCGCGACGAGCTTTGCTGCTTCAACGATGACATTCAGGGCACCGCGTCGGTGGCGGTGGGAACTTTGCTCGCCGCCTGTAAAGCCAAGAACGAAACCCTCGGTCAGCAGCGCGTGGTATTCCTCGGTGCAGGTTCGGCGGGTTGTGGTATTGCCGAGCACATCATCGCCGCGATGGTGATTGAAGGCCTCACCGAAGCAGAAGCTCGTAAGCGGGTAATGATGGTGGATCGTTTTGGCCTGCTGACCGACAGCATGGATAACCTGCTGGACTTCCAGAAGAACCTCGCCCAGAAAGCGGGTGACGTGGCGGGTTGGTCAAGTGGTGCGGGTTATCCTGAGCTCCTGGACGTAGTGACTAACGGCAAGCCTACGGTGTTGATCGGCGTGTCCGGTCAGCGTGGCCTGTTCACCGAGCAGATCATCCGCGAGATGCACAAGCACTGCGCCAAGCCGCTGGTCATGCCGCTGTCCAACCCGACGTCTAAAGTCGAAGTCACCCCGCAGGAAGTTCTGACCTGGACCAACGGCGATGCATTGGTGGCTACCGGTAGTCCCTTTGCGCCAGTGACTGTGGGTGATCGCACGTTCCACATTGCACAGTGCAACAACTCCTATATCTTCCCGGGCATCGGTCTGGGTGTGATCGCGGCAAAAGCCACGCGGATCTCCGACAAGATGCTCATGGCGGCGTCCAACGCGCTGGCTGAGTGTTCGCCGATGGTGACGGGCAAGGGCGACGCAGTATTGCCGCCGCTGAAGGAGATTCAGGAAGTCAGCAAGAAGATCGCTCTGGCAGTCGCCAAGCAGGCTCAGGCTGATGGTGTGGCGCTGGAAACCACTGAGGAGTTTCTGGTTGAGGCGATCCAGCGTAATTTCTGGCAGCCGAAATACCGGGCGTATCGTCGCAGCGCGGTTTGATCGCGGGCTGACGAGTTGAGCGAAAGCCGCGACAGGCAAACCTGTCGCGGCTTTTTTATGGGTTTAAAATGAAACAGAATCAACGGTCTGAAATGCAATCTCTGTGGGAGTGGTCCCGGTATCCCTGACACCTCGCTGTCGCTAAGCAAACGGATGACCCTGTAGGAGCCAACTTGTTGGCGAGACGTCGGACCCGCATCGTCAGAAATTCCGCTTCGCCAACAAGTTAGCTCCTACAAGGTCCGCGTTTCAAATCCATTATTGGAGTGATGTTTGATAGGAGCTGGGCTTGCCGTTAGAAAGCGCTGAGTCATGGGCTTCGCGCGACTATCAGTACCTATATAAAACACAGGAGCATCCGTTGGAAGGAATCGACAAGGCAGGAACTGAACAGATCTTCGCCTTCAACGCCGCCTTGAAAACCCTGCTGCAAACCCGGCCAGCAAAGCCTTCCACCGGCGAGCCGCTGTATTTCAAAATCTTGCCAACGCCCCTCGGCCCAATGCTGGCCATGGCGGAAAAGCGCGGTTTGGTGATGCTCGAATTCCTGGATCGACCGATCCTGATGCGTGAGGTCGAAGAGCTGCGCAGCCGTTTCGGCTATTTGATCGGCGCGGGAGACACGCCGCATCTGCTGCAGATCGAAGACGAACTGAAACGCTACTTCGAAGGCTCGCTGACCCGCTTTGAAGTCCCGCTCCACACTCCGGGTAGTATTTTTCAGAATCAAGTATGGGAAGCTTTACGTCAGGTGCCTTACGGCACTACCTGCACCTATGGCGAAATAGCGCTGTTGCTGGGCAAGCCGGGAGGCAGCCGTGCGGTCGGGCTGGCCAATGGCAGCAACCGCATGTCCATCGTTCTGCCGTGCCATCGGGTGATTGGCGCAGACGGCTCGCTCACAGGTTATGGCGGCGGCAAGCATCGCAAGGAATACCTGTTGCGTCTGGAGCGGGTAAAGCTCCAAATCGACGAACAGGGCCAGTTGGCGTTCTGAAGGTCGGAGCGCTGGCCCGATGAACGGTCAAGAATTGCCCATATTAGCTGCAAATCCAGGATGAAGATGTTTAACACTTGCAGGACAGATGCGCGGTAATTGCCGAGTGCGATATATACTGCGCGCCATTCTTCAAGGGAGAGCCGTGTGGCCATCGATATTCACTGGATTCGCGACGACGACAGCCTCGCCCTGCATTGCGCACAGTGGCAGTCATTGCCCTTTGTTGCCCTCGATACCGAGTTCATGCGGGTCGACACTTTTTACCCCATCGCCGCTTTGCTGCAGATCGGCGACGGCTCCAGCGCGTGGCTGATTGACCCGCTGCTTATCAATGACTGGCGGCCGCTGGCGGCCCTGCTGGAAAGCCCTGACGTCATCAAAGTGGTTCATGCCTGCAGCGAAGACCTGGAGGTTTTGCTGCGTCTGACCGGCAGCCTGCCCGCGCCGCTGTTCGATACTCAACTGGCGGCCGCTTACCTGAACCTGGGTTTCTCCATGGGCTACTCGCGTCTGGTTCAGGACGTCCTGAACATCGACCTGCCTAAAGGCGAGACCCGTTCGGACTGGCTGCAGCGTCCGTTGTCCGAAACGCAGATCAGCTACGCAGCGGAAGACGCGGTGCATCTGGCCGAGCTTTACAGCCTTCTGCGTCCGCGCCTGTCTGACGAAAAATACGCGTGGTTGCTGGACGACGGTGCCGAGCTGGTTGCCAATTTGCGTCGCGATGTTGACCCGTATGAGGTTTACCGCGAGGCCAAGCTGGCCTGGAAACTGTCCCGCGCTCAGTTGGCAGTCCTCCGTGAACTGTGTGCCTGGCGTGAGCGTGAGGCCCGCGCCCGCAATGTGCCGCGTAACCGAATCTTGCGCGAGCATTCGCTGTGGCCGCTGGCACGGACTCAGCCGGACAGTCTGGCGGCGCTGGCAAAGGTTGATGACATGCACCCCAAGACCGTGCGTCAGGATGGCGAGTTTCTGCTTAACCTGATCAAGACAGCCAGCAGCGTGCCGCCGGATCAATGGCCGCCAGCGCTACCTGAGCCTTTGCCGATCGAAGCCGCGGCCGTGATCAAGACACTCCGTGCCGTTGGCCAGCGCTATGCCGAACAACTGGATATGGCGTCAGAGCTGATGTTGCGCAAAAAGACCCTGGAAGCCCTGCTTAAAAGCGGTTTCCCGAACGGTCCCTATCAATTGCCCGATTCGCTGCGTGGCTGGCGTCGCGAATTGATGGGCCAGGCGTTGCTCGATAGCCTGGCCAACGCAGGAGAACAGCAGTGAAGCGTATTTGCTCGATTTACCGCAGCACCAAAAGAAATGAAATGTACCTGTACGTGCTCAAGAGCGATGAGCTCAAGCGTGTACCGCCTGAATTGATGGTTGCATTCGGCAAGCCGTTTCACGCATTCGATCTGGTATTGAGCCCGGAGCGAGCGTTGTCTCGCGAAGACATCAACAAGGTATTGGAGAACCTCGACACCCAGGGTTATCACTTGCAGATGCCGCCAGCGGAGGACGAGTACATCGAACACTTGCCCGAAGAGCTTTTGCGCCGCAATGATCCGGTCTGAGCCCAAACCAGCACCCGTTAGCCGAAGTTATAAAGATTGATACTGGTCAGCGCGCCGAGTCAGGGCGCATTGCCGGTCAGTGGTCGCTTGTATTGTTTTTAAGGTTTTGAAGCCATGCGCGTTCTGATCGCCGAACACGATTACCCTGTCTATACCCAACTGCTGCGCAAGGCTGCGCCGGAACTGGAAATCCTCAGCACGGGCGACTCTGCGGAGTTGTCCAGGTTTGCCACTGATTGCCCGGTATGGCTCGGCCAGCCGGACCTGTTGGCTAACCTGCTGCGTCAGGGACATAAACCCGCATGGATGCAATCGACCTGGGCAGGCATTACGCCGCTGCTCGCCGAAGGTCTTCCCCGAGATTACCGTTTGACCCGAGCGGTTGGCATATTTGGCCAGGTCATGGCCGAGTTTGTGCTGACCTACATGCTGGGTCACGAACGTGAAGTGCTGGCGCGTCTGGTCAGCCAGGTCGAGCGCAAGTGGGACAACCGCAGCGGCCAGAGTCTCGCAGGCCGCAAGGCCTTGATCGTCGGCGCGGGTGATATTGGTGTGAGCGTGGCGCAATTCCTGGCGCCGTTTGGCGTGCAGGTCTATGGCATCGCATCGAGTGCGCGCACTCAGGCACCTTTCGTTGAGGTCGGCGCGATGGAAGATCTGGACCGGCTGGTGGGGGAGGTGGATTACGTGATCAACCTGCTGCCTAACACGCCGCAAACCCACGATCTTTACGACGCGAAACTGTTCGCCAAATTCAAGCCTACGGGCTTGTTCATGAACGTCGGGCGCGGTACTTCGGTGGTTGATGCTGATTTGGTGGAGGCCCTCAAGGAAGGGCATCTGGCGGGCGCAGTGATTGACGTTTGCCGTCAGGAACCGCTGCCGCAGCGCCACCCGTTCTGGACCGCCTGGGGTTTGCTGCTGACCGGTCACAGTTCGGCGCCGACTTCGCCCGTGGCGATGGTCGGGCTGTTTCTTGAAAATCTCAAAGCCTATGAGACGGGTGAGCAGCTGCGCGGGGAAGTGGATTTTTCGCGGGGATATTGAGGCTAGGTCTATCGTCGCATCCGGGCAGGAGGCAACTTGTTGGCGAGGAGGGTGTGTCAGTCACCGCCTCTCGCGAACAAGTTCGCTCCTACCGGATTTTGTGTTTACAGGCTGAAATCACCTTCTGCTGCCAACTGCGCCACGGTCTGACGCGGGCTTGGCACTTCGCGGCCTTGCAGGTATTCCGGCAAGATCGATTTGTCGCCCAGCTTGCCGATTGCCACGGCTGCGTGCACCGCGTAACCCTCGGGAATATTCAGTTCTTTGCGGGTCAGTTCCTGATCGAAACCGGCCATGCCGTGGGTGTGCCAGCCGCTCAAGCTTGCTTGCAGGGCCAGGTAGCCCCAGGCGGAACCGGTATCGAAGGTGTGCCACAGCGCCGGGCTTTCTTCCGTGGCGCCGGGTGCGGTGAAGGTGGTTTTGGAGATCACGATCACCAATGCCGCCGCATGTTGTGCCCAGTTACGGTTGAACTCGACCAAAAGGCTCAGGTAACGCTCCCAGTTCGGCGTGTCCCGGCGTGCATACAGAAAACGCCAAGGCTGCGAGTTATAAGCCGAAGGTGCCCAGCGAGCGGCTTCGAAAAAGCTCAGCAGGGTTTCTTGAGGGATGCTTTCGCCGCTGAACGCGCGAGGCGACCAGCGTTCGGTGAATTGTGGGTCGATGGGATAATCGGCGACGCGAGGGTTTGTGCTCATGGGAATCCTGAAAGGCGAGGATGGAGGAACGCTCAAGCGGTGGGCCGTGGACGGCAGGCATCGCGGATGTCGACTAGCGCATGTTGTATAAAAGCAGCGCACTAAAGCTACTGCGCCGTCCGTCCGATGACAAGTCTTGAGTACCGACAGTCGATCACACTTGGCCCGTAGCCCCTGTCGCACTAGACTGGCCGCCTTTTTTCCTACCTGATGCTGATAGCCCGAACCCATGGCCGCTAAAGTTGAACCCTTCTGGATCCGCAAGACCCTCGCCCAACTGGACAATACCGAGTGGGAGTCGCTGTGTGACGGCTGTGGCCTGTGCTGTCTGCAGAAGCTTGAGGACGAGGACGACAACAGCGTCTATTACACGCGTATCGCCTGCAAGTTACTCGACCTGAAAACCTGCCAGTGCACGGATTACCCTAATCGCCGGGCTTCGGTACCGGATTGCATACAGCTCACGCCGGGGCAGGCTGACGAATTCAAATGGTTGCCGCCGACCTGTGGTTATCGTCTGGTCAGCGAAGGCAAGGACCTGCCACTCTGGCATCACCTGGTGTGTGGTGATCGGGATGCGGTACACAAAGAACGCATCTCTCAGTCTGGTCGCATGGTCAGCGAGAACAGCGTGCCTGAGGATGATTGGGAGGATTATCTGATCTTTCGCGCCGGGTAATGCGTGATTCGGTTAGATATTCGTGGGAGCGAATTCATTCGCGAAGGCGGTATCTCAGCCGCTGAATATGGGCCAGACAAACCGGCCCCTTCGCGAATGAATTCGCTCCCACATTAACTCGAGGCCGGGTTACAGCCCGTTCTTCGGCTTGGTCAGCGCTTCCAGACCTTCAGTCAGCGCATCTTCAGTAGCCACTTCTGCTTTGGTCTTCAACAAACTCAACTCGTCACCGGCACGTTTGATGCGCGATTTGGCGATGTCCAGATCGTTGCGGCTTTTCTCGACCATGCTCTTGGCCGAGCAATGCCCGGTGATACCGCGGGCCAGCACCGCGCCGCCAATGGCCAGCTGAATCAGGCCGAAGAAACCGCCCCGACGCAGGCCTTTACCCATCATCAATACGCCGCCTGCCAGCGAGCCAACACGCTCCCAGCCTTGAACATTCTGTTCTGGTTTGCCTTCGATGGCGTCGTCAATGCGTTCTACGATCGGGGTATCGCTCATGATGTTGCTCCATGATGGGATGATTTTCGGTTCAGTAAGAACTGACTATTGCCTTCCGAAACTGTTCAATCCATTTCACCGAGCTGTTTACGAATCAGCCTGTTCCCGACCGAATTGTGGACCTGAGCGCGTGTTGACGCCTTTGGCCATGCGGTCGTAAAGCACCACATTGACGGTGGCAGCCAGGTTCATACAGCCCTGAGTCGGGATGTAGACGACGTCTTCACACCAGTCGCGAATTTCTTTGTCCAGCGAGCCGTCTTCGGGGCCGAAGATATACAGCGCACGGTCCGGGTGAGTGTATTCCGGCAGGGCGCGGGCCCCGTCCACCAGTTCGACCGCGACTGGAATGCAGCCCAGGGGCAGAATGCTTTTCAGGTCTTCGATGCCGATCAGGGGGATGTCCTGATGGATCTTTTTGGTGTCGGTAACGAAGTCCCGAGCGCGCTCATAGCGTTTACCGGTGTAAAACACCGAAGCCACCCCGTAACAACCCGCTGCACGCATCACGGAGCCTACGTTTTCCGGAGACTTGGGATTGAACAGGCCAATGCAGGCATAGCGTTTGTTTGCCACGGGGAAGTGCTCGCAGGGAAAAGCGGGCGATTATACGGCGGCAATGCCGCAAGCGGTAAGCTACAAGCTACAAGCGGATTGGGTTGCTCTTACTTGCAGCTTGAAGCTTGCAGCTCGAAACTGCTTCTATTCCTTCTTCATCAACCCCGCCAACGCCGCGAACGGGTTGTGCGTGGCCTTGGAGGCTTTCGGGCTGCTGGTGGAGCTTTCCGAGAAGTACTGCTGGTCGGTGTAGCGCGAGTGTTCGTTGTCGTGGCAGTACAGGCAGAGCAATTCCCAGTTGGAGCCATCCTGAGGATTGTTGTCGTGGTTGTGGTCGCGGTGGTGCACGGTCAGTTCGCTCAGGCGCTTGCCGGCAAACTCACGGGCGCAGCGGCCGCAGACGTGGGGATACATACGCAGCGCCTTGTCGCGATAACCCATCTCGCGGTCGCGCTGGGCGTCGGCGAGGATGCGATCCAGCTTGGCGGTGTGGGAGGGTGGATTGGCCGTGCTCATGAGGTCACCTGTATCGGATTCGGTCGATGAAACAATAATGAATGCGTCAAGTCTAGCGCGTCGCGTCGGGTTCAGCCTTTGAGTTTTTCGGCGATCCAGATGGTGTGCCGCGTGCCCTTGTTGCCGTGGGCGAAGACTTGCACCTCCTCAGCTTTGAAGCCGGCCTTGCGCAGCTTGTCGGAAAACTTCTGATCGGCGCTGGCTGACCACACAGCCAGAATGCCTTTGGGGCGTAGAGCCTGCGCACACGCGGCCAGGCCACCGGAAGAATAGAGCCAGCTGTTGGACTTCTGCGTCAAACCTTCGGGGCCGTTGTCCACGTCGAGCATGATGGCATCGAAGCCATGAGGCTCGCTTTTCAGTACCTGAGCGACGTCTTGAACGATCACTTTGGCGCGCGGATCCAGCAGCGGGTTGCCGGACTTCTCGCCCAGCGGCCCGCGATTCCACTCCACCACACCCGGGACCAACTCAGCGACCACCACTTCGCCATTTTTGCCCAGATGCTTGAGCGCCGAGGCCAGGGTAAAACCCATGCCGAGGCCGCCGATCAACACGCGAGGCTGTACCCGTGAAGCGACTTTCTTGCAGGGGATCTCAGCCAGAGCGTCTTCAGAACCGTGCATGCGAGTGTTCATCAACTGGCCGCCATCGCCGCCCTGAATCTTGATCACAAAGTCTTCACCGTATTCGAACAGGCACAAAGCACCGCCGTTATCGGGAATGGCAGTGGTGTCGAGCAGTACGAAACGTTTCATTGAGGACTCATCTGGAGGTAGATTTTTGACCATAGGTCGTCGGCCAGGAGTAGGCTGAACGGCACAACAATCGTTTGGCACAGGAGGCCATTGATGAAGCGCGCTATTCTACCGGCGATTATCCTGACTGCGCTCTGGGTAAATGTCGGGTATGCAGATAATCAGTCTGCGGCATCTATCCCCGCATCGGGCTCGCCGGGCACCGCTACACCGACGCCGTATCCCCAGGTCGTTCCGCCGGGACCTGCACTCATAAACGGTACCCAGGGCGACGGGGCATTGCTGCCCAAAGTCGAACTGCCACAGCCGCCCAAAGGGCAGCCGGTGCCTGAGCAGGATCCGAATATTCCTACGCCTATGCCGGCTCGGCCTAAATAGCCTATTGAACGTCTGTGGACCACGAGTGGTGAAAGGGCTGTGTATCCCTGCAGGCGCAATCCCGGTGGGGGATATTGGTCTGCATACACTATTCCCGTGCAGACTGTGTGAAAACGTAGCGAGCGACGGCAAGACAAGGCAAAAACAGGCGAAAAAGCGGAGTCTAGGTGTTCTTAATGAGCATTTTTCGCCTGTTTTTAACGCAGTGTTGCCGAGCGCAGTAGTTTTCACACAGTCTGCGTGGGAGCGAATTCATTCGCGAAGGGGCCGTTCCTGAAAAGAATTCTGGGCTGACACACCGCTTTCGCGAATGAATTCGCTCCCACATTTAAAGCCAGTTTCTGCTCAGACGTTGCGAATTACTTGAGACAAACAACTAAACCTGCTGCGCCAATAACTGGCCATCAACCATGCGCAGGCGTTTGGACAGCGACGTTGCCAGCGCACGGATGATCTTCGCAGCAACCCGGGGCGCTTCATCGAGCATTTTTTCCAGCGCGTCCCGGCCCAGATTCAGCAACTGACAATCGGTTGCGGCGATGCAACTGGCCGAGCGACGTTCGCCATCCAGCACAGCCATTTCGCCAAATGCCCGGCCACGACGCAACACGGCGATTTCCACCGTCTGCCCATCAGGGTTGAGTTTCTGCACCGAGACCGTGCCCAAATGGATGATGCTCATGAACGAGCCCGGATCTCCTTCGCTGAAGATCGCTTCGTTCTTGGCAATCGATGCCATGTTGAAGTAGCCCGCAGCGGTCTGGAAATCAGCAGGCAGCAGTGGGTCAAACAGCCCACAGTCCATGAGCATGTCGCGGATTTCGTTATTCAGGTGTGACGGTTGTTCTGACATGGTCGGGTCTTGTTCTGGCCAATCGACGGTGTTGATGTATTTGCGCAAGGTCGGACGCTTGAAGCGTCCGACCCCACAGCTACTAAGACACGGATTTCAATCCGAGTTCATGGCTTGATCTGCAATACCTTGAAGATAAACCCGTATTCGAGTGCCACGTCACGCAAACCCTGATAGCGACCGCTCATGCCGCCGTGGCCCGCGCCCAGTTCGGTCTTGAGCAGCAGCAGGTTATCGTCGGTCTTGTTAGCCCGCAGTTTGGCCACCCACTTGGCCGCTTCCCAATACTGCACCCGGCTATCGTTGTAACCCGCGATCACCAGCATGGCCGGGTAGTGTTGGGCGCTGACGTTTTCATACGGCGCATAGGCTTTGATTCGCTCATAAACCTCTGGCTCCTGCGGGTTGCCCCACTCGTCGTACTCGGTGACGGTCAACGGCAGGTCGGGATCCAGCATGGTGTTGAGCACATCAACGAAGGGCACTTCGGCAATCGCAGCCTTGAACAGCTCGGGACGCTTGTTGACCACTGCGCCAATCAACAGGCCACCTGCGCTGCCACCACTGATCACCAGTTGTTCGGCGCTGGTGCGCTTCTCGGCGATCAAGTGTTCAGCGCAACTGATGAAGTCGTCGAAGGTGTTCTGCTTGTTTTCCTGCTTGCCGTCGCGATACCAGGCTTCACCCAGTTCGCCGCCGCCCCGCACATGAGCGATGGCAAAGGCAACGCCACGGTCCAGCAAGCTCAGGCGGGCATGGGAAAACCACGGGTCAAGGCTTTCGCCGTAGGCACCGTAGCCATACAGGTACAGCGGTGTCGGCTGGTCGGCCAGTTCACGCTTGACCACCAGGCTGATCGGCACTTGCGTACCGTCCTTGGCGGTGGCCCACAAACGCTGGCTGACGTAAGCGTCGGCATCGAAAGGGCCGAGCACCGGGGTTTCCTTGAGGACCGATTGCTCGCCGCTGGCCAGCATCAGTTGACGTACCTGAGCCGGGCGATTCAGGGACTGATAGCGCAGGCGGATTTTATCGCTGTCGAACTCAAGCGTGTCCTGCACGTAAAGGCTGTAGGCCGCGTCCGGTAACTGCACGCGATAGGCAGGCAGACCTTGCGGACGCACCTCGATGATCGGCAAGCCTCCTTCGCGCAGACTAAGGGTCAGGCCCTTGGCGTTGAGGCTCAGACCTTCAAGCATCACCGTATCGCTGTGGGGGACCAGCACTTGCCAGTCATTGCGGGTCGGTACGCCAGTGGCTTTTTGCTCAGCCTGATACAGCGCAAAGTTGATGCCGTCCTGATTGCTGCGGATCAGCCAGCTCCACACGCCATCCACCTGGCCGTGATCGATGGAATATTCGTGGCCTTCAACGCGCGGTGCCATGCACACGAATGCATGTTGCGGTTGATCAGCATCCAGCACCCAGGCTTCGCTGGTGGTTTTGCTGTCGAGCCCGAGAATCAACTGCTTTTCCGAACTGCTGCGATAGCAATGCAGGAAGAAGCGGCCGTCTGGCTCGCTGAAAACCAGATCCGCCGAGTCATCACCCAGTCGGTGGCGATACAGCTTGTGAGGGCGATGGGTATCGTCCAGTTCGCCAAAAAACAGCGTCTGGCTGTCGTTGGCCCAGGTCATGCTGCCGTCACAGTCCTCAAACGGCAGGCTGCTGACCTGACCATTGCTCAGCTCTTTGACGTAAAGCTGATAAACCTCTTCACCGGTGGTATCCAGGCTGTAGGCCAGACGCTGGTGGTCCGGGCTTATGCTGAAGGCCCCGAGGGAGAAGAAACCGCCCCCCGCCAATACATTGGGGTCGAGCAATACTTCTTCACGGCTTTCATCGATGCTCAGCGAATTGTCTGCCGGACGCGGGCAGCGGTAATGCCGGGCGTATTCGTCGCCTTCGGTGGTGCGGGTGTAATACAGATACGGTCCCCAAGGGGAGGGCAGCGACAGGTCGGTTTCAAGAATGCGGCCTTTGATCTCCTGAAACAGTGTCTCGCGTAGCGCTTCCTGATCCGCAAGCTGTGTCTGCTGCCAGGCGTTTTCCGCCTTGAGGTAGTCGAGAACTTCCTCAGTGTCGCGGTTTTGCAGCCAGGCGTAAGGATCTGCGCCATCGGCTTTGCGGGCGAGGGGGGCAGTTGATGCTGAATTCGATAAGGTCATGCAGGGCTCTCTCGTGGAGGCGCCTGGCGCAAGCGGAAAAAACGAAAAGCCGCTGCACCGGACTAATACTCAAGCCGGACAAGCCGGGTTGGCGAAAAGCCGTTATCATAAGCGCCTCTTTACCTGCCTTACCACGGATGTCATGACCGAGAACGACTATACGATCGCCTGGGGGCTCTACGCTTTTGCTGCGTTGGGCTGTCTGCTGGTTTGGTTTCTGGCGACCCGCTGGATGTGGCGTTACCTGCGCGAGCCGCTGGTGGTGATCGTTGCGGTGTTGCTGTTTACACCGACGATGATCGACGCCACCAAGGAAATTTACGCGCCTGCTGTCGCCATCACCGCCCTTGACCTGTTGTTCAAGGTGGGCAGTAACGTCTGGAACGCGCTGTCTGACCTGGCCATGTACGGCCTGATTGCCCTTGTGGTTTACGTGCTGTTCGCGCTGATTCGCTGGCCGCTGGAAAAAAGCTGGAAAGCTCGCCATCCGGAAAAGCCGGTCCAGCCTGAAAACCCGGCTGACGCCGAAGACGACGATGAACCTTTTTCCGGGACTGACCGCAATACGCGTAAACCGGCGGCTCCCGCAGTCAATACCAGCAGCCGTTCGCGAGTCGAACCGCGCCTTTGAATCCTCCTCCGGCGCTTGTGTCGCCATGCTGCTGAACGTTTGCAATCGAGAACCTGAGCATGTGTGAACTACTGGGCATGAGCGCCAATGTCCCGACTGACATCGTTTTCAGCTTTACCGGCCTGATACAGCGCGGCGGGCGTACCGGCCCGCATCGTGATGGTTGGGGGATCGGCTTTTACGAAGGCCGTGGCTTGCGCTTGTTCCAGGACCCTGCGGCCAGCAGCGAGTCGGAAATTGCCCAATTGGTGCAGCGTTATCCCATCAAAAGCGAAGTGGTGATTGGCCACATCCGTCAGGCCAATGTCGGTCGCGTATGCCTGTCCAATACCCATCCTTTTGTACGCGAGCTCTGGGGCCGCAACTGGTGTTTTGCTCATAACGGCCAGTTGGCGGAATTCGGTCCCCTGGCGACGTTCTATCGCCCGGTGGGTGACACCGACAGCGAGGCGGCCTTCTGCGATTTGCTTAACCGCGTGCGTGAAGCGTTCCCTGAGCCGGTAGAAGTCGAAGAACTGCTGCCGTCGCTGGTCGAGGCGTGCAGTCACTATCGCAGCAAGGGTGTGTTTAACTGCTTGCTCAGTGATGGCGACTGGCTGTTTTGCTTTTGCAGTACCAAACTGGCTCATATCACCCGTCGCGCTCCGTTTGGTCCGGCACGGCTGAAGGATGTCGATGTTATCGTCGATTTTCAGGCTGAAACGACACCCAATGACGTGGTGACCGTGATTGCGACAGAACCGTTGACCGAGAACGAAAACTGGAACCGCTACGAACCGGGTCAGTGGGCGCTCTGGCGGCGGGGTGAGTGTGTGGCGAGCGGCAATACCTGATTTTTCTGAACCTGGCTTATGTGGGAGCTCCTACAGAAGGTATTTCAATTCGATATCTGTGGTTTGTCTGAGAGGGATCTAAATGCTGCGAAGTTATCTGCGATTGGTCTTGTTCACAGCGGGCCTGTTGTTCGGGGTTCAGATACCGGGTTTCATCAGCGATTACGGCAAGCGGGTCGAGGCGCATCTGCTTGAGGCTCAACAGAGCGTGCGAGGCTATAACGCGACTGCGCAGCAGTTCTTCAAAGGCGATGTGCAGGCGTTGATTCAGCACTACCGCAACAGTGAGGACCCGGTGTTCCGTAGCGACGCCGATACCATCAACACGCTCTTGACCCGCACCCAGGTCCTGGAGCGTGAATGGCTGGCAATGCAAGGTCCGTGGTATGCCCGGGCGATTCATGTCGCAGTGGCCGCCGATGCCGATATTCGCAGCGAGACCTGGAATGGTTACACCTGGCAGGTGTTGCTGGCACCCGACGTTATTGCGTGGGGTATCGTCAGCGCGCTGTTGCTGGCGTTCCTGATCGAAAGCTTCTTCCTGATGATCAACTGGGTCGTCAACGGCGGTCGTCGCAAGCATCGTCCGGAGCGGGACTGGCGCTGATCAGGAGTCGCGGTAAGCGTTACAGTGGGAGCGAATTCATTCGCGAAGGCGGCACTCCAGGCGATACATGGGCTCTGGATGTACCGACCTCTTCGCGAATGAATTCGCTCCCACGGGAATTTTGTTTGTAGGCTAACCTGGAGCTCCCTGCGGTATCGGCTCTGCTGCGCAACAGTGCTACTTCGACAAAAACCTCATCCCTTCTTCCAGTCCTCGCAACGTCAGCGGATACATCTGATCTTCGATCAAATCCCGCACGATATTGGTCGACGTCGTGTAGGCCCAGGCGTCTTTTGGGTAGGGGTTGATCCAGATGAGTTTCTTGAACTTGGCGGTAAAGCGCTGCATCCACAAGTAGCCCGGTTCTTCGTTCCAGTGTTCGACACTGCCGCCCGCCTGGGTGATTTCATAGGGCGCCATGGCGGCATCGCCGATGAAGATCACTTTGTAGTCCGCGCCGTATTTATGCAGCAAGTCCTGGGTCGAGAAACGCTCCGAGCCTCGGCGCATGTTGTTCTTCCACACCGATTCATAGATGAAGTTGTGGAAGTAGAAGTACTCCAGATGCTTGAACTCGGTTTTGCATGCCGAGAACAGCTCCTCACAGACTTTGACGTGGGCATCCATCGAGCCGCCGATATCGAACAGCAGCAACAGCTTGATGGTGTTGCGTCGTTCGGGGCGCATCTGGATATTCAGCAGACCCGCGTCGCGAGCGGTGTGGTCAATAGTGCCGTCGATGTCCAGTTCTTCTGCCGCGCCCTGACGGGCGAATTTGCGCAGGCGGCGCAGGGCAATCTTGATGTTGCGCGTGCCCAGCTCCACTTGATCATCGAGGTTCTTGTATTCCCGCTGATCCCAGACCTTGACCGCTTTGCCTTTGCGCTCGCCAGCGTCGCCAACCCTGATGCCTTCCGGGTTATAGCCGCCGGAGCCGAACGGACTGGTGCCACCCGTACCGATCCATTTGTTGCCGCCAGCATGACGTTCCTTTTGCTCTTCCAGACGCTTCTTGAATTCTTCGATCAGCTTGTCGAGCCCACCCAGTGACTGGATTTGCGCCCGCTCTTCATCCGTCAGCGAGCGCTCGAACTCCTTGCGCAACCAGTCTTCGGGGATCAGCGCCTTGAGATGGTCGTCGAGCTTTTCCAGGCCATTGAAATACGCGCTGAACGCTCGGTCAAACTTGTCGAAATGCCGCTCGTCCTTGACCAGAATCGTCCGGGCCAAAAAATAGAACTCGTCCATGTCGGCGAAGGTGACACGTTGTTTCAGCGCGTTGATCAGGTCCAGCAGCTCACGTACCGAGACCGGCACCTTGGCGGCGCGCATTTCGTTGAACAGATTGAGGAGCATGGTCTCTCCGGAGTCAGCGGTTGCCGCGACGGCTCATGAATGCCAAGCGCTCAAGTAGCTGCACATCCTGCTCATTTTTAACCAGCGCACCGGCCAATGGCGGAATGGCCTTGGTCGGATCGCGCTCGCGAAGCACGGCTTCTCCGATGTTGTCGGCCATCAGCAGTTTCAGCCAGTCCACCAGCTCTGAGGTTGAAGGCTTTTTCTTCAGGCCCGGCACTTTGCGCACATCGAAGAACACGTCCAGCGCTTCGCTGACCAGGTCTTTCTTGATGTCCGGGTAATGCACGTCGACGATCTTTTGCAGCGTCGCCCGGTCCGGAAAAGCGATGTAGTGAAAGAAGCAGCGACGCAGGAAAGCGTCCGGCAGCTCTTTTTCGTTGTTGGAGGTAATGATAATGATCGGCCGGACTTTGGCCTTGATAGTCTCGTCGGTCTCGTAGACGTAGAACTCCATCTTGTCGAGTTCTTGCAGCAGGTCGTTGGGGAATTCGATGTCGGCCTTGTCGATTTCGTCGATCAGCAGAATGACCCGTTCTTCGGCTTCGAAGGCTTCCCAGAGTTTGCCTTTCTTGAGGTAGTTACGCACATCGTGGACTTTATCCACGCTCAGTTGCGAATCCCGCAGGCGGCTGACCGCATCGTATTCATACAGGCCTTGATGGGCCTTGGTGGTGGATTTGATGTGCCAGGTAATCAGCTTCGCGCCGAAGGATTCAGCCAGTTGCTCGGCGAGCATGGTTTTACCGGTGCCGGGTTCGCCCTTGACCAGCAGCGGGCGCTCCAAGGTAATGGCCGCGTTGACCGCCAGCTTGAGGTCGTCGGTGGCGACGTATGCGCGGGTGCCTTCAAACTTCATCGGTAAATCCTCGATAAACAATGCGCGGACTATAGCGCGCAGGTCTGGCGGCTGTGAATGTGGGGCGGGTATTCATTGATTGAATGGCGAGGTTGGTGCGGGTCCTACGGGACTGCGTACGCTCTGTGGAAGCGAATTCATTCGCGAAGGGGCCTGTACATCCGCAGCCTATGTATCATCTGAAATGCCGCCTTCCCGAATAAATTCGGTCCCACCGGTTCGCTGTGGCCAAGAGCATAAATTCGCTTCCACAGGAATCGCGTTCGCCCCGCGCAAAATTACCCTTTGCTGTTGTCATACCGCGCATTGAACGCCTGCACGAACGCATTCTTCAGGATCTGCAGGAATGCCTGAAACGCGCTGACATCCTGGTTGTGCACGCTCCCGCTCAGTTCAACCCGGGTAGCAAACTGGTTTTCGCTCTGGTTCTTGAGCACGGTTTCGCCGCCGCCCACCACGGCTTCCCAGATGGACCGAAAGAAGCCTTTGTTCTGGTTTTCGACATCCTGCTTCCAGTTGAAGACTTCAACATCGCGCAGCAGCGGTTTGATGTAACCACTCAACTGGCCTTTATTCGCTTGAGCTTCGATCACCAGATCGCCTTGCCCTGCATTGAAGTCGAAGTTGCCGTAGGCGGATGCAAAGTCATTCAAGCGCTTGAGCTGAATGCCGGTGGCACGCAGGCGCAAGTCAAAATCCTCGAAGTTGCTGAACGGATCGAAAGTCGCGGACCCTTCCATTTTGGCGTGACCTTCGAGCAGCGCCTTGCCTTCGAAGCGGGCATCGCGATTGCCTTTTACGTCCTCGACGTTCGTCAGGTTATAGAGACTGGCGTTGAGCGAGTCGGCCTCGATCTTCACTTTCGGCGTCGTGCTGAAGTTGTTGAAGGTGATCTTGCCATCATTGATGCGGACTTCGTTGAGGGTAATCGGCAGCAGCTTGTTTATTTGCTCCTGCCAGTCTGTGCCCTGACCCGTCTGTGACGCCTGCTTGTTTTTGCCGCCGTCGACGAAGTTGACCTCAGGTTGAGCGAATATCATCTCGGCAACCACCGCATGGTCGTACCAGAGATGTTTCCAGCTCACTGCCAAATCGATGACCGGTACTTTGACGAATGGCACTGGTACCTTGCCGTCCACCTTGACGATGTTCAAACCGTTGATTCGGTAAGCGCCGCGCCACAGGGCCAGATCGACATCCGTGACCTGGCCGCGGTAGTCGCCCATGTCGGCGAGCTTGTCGTTGAGGTAGTTGCGGACCAGCAAGGGCAGGGTGATATGCACTGCGATCAACAGCACGATAATCCCGGCCAGGGTCCAGAGTGGCCAGCTATAGCGACGTTTCATGGCAAGGGTCTCAAGTTGCGATGAGTTGTTGACTCCTTGCATCCGCATCCGTTCGCTGCGACTGGACGCATGCAGGTCATGAGGCATAGGCTTCCAACTCTCTGACATCTGATGAACGTGCACAAGGACACCGCCATGAGCCGTATCTACGCTGACAACGCCCACTCGATCGGCAACACCCCACTGGTGCAGATCAACCGTATCGCCCCCCGTGGAGTCACGATTCTGGCCAAGATCGAGGGCCGCAATCCGGGCTACTCGGTGAAATGCCGGATCGGTGCCAATATGATCTGGGACGCTGAAAGCAAGGGCAAACTCAAGCCCGGCATGACTATCGTCGAACCTACCTCCGGCAACACCGGCATCGGCCTTGCATTTGTCGCCGCAGCACGCGGCTACAAGCTGATGCTGACCATGCCCGCGTCCATGAGCATCGAACGCCGTAAAGTTCTCAAGGCATTGGGTGCCGAACTGGTTTTGACCGAGCCCGCCAAAGGCATGAAAGGCGCTATCGAGAAGGCCGAAGAACTGCTGGCCGGCGATCCTGAAAAATTCTTCATGCCAGCCCAGTTCGAAAACCCGGCCAACCCGGCAATCCATGAAAAAACCACCGGTCCGGAGATCTGGAACGATACGGATGGCGCGGTCGATGTGCTGGTCGCGGGTGTCGGCACCGGCGGCACGATCACAGGGGTTTCTCGCTACATCAAGAACACCGCAGGCAAACCGATTCTGTCTGTTGCCGTGGAACCTATGGTTTCGCCGATCATTACTCAGGCGCTGGCGGGTCAGGAAATCAAGCCAAGCCCGCATAAAATCCAGGGTATTGGCGCTGGCTTCATTCCCAAGAACCTTGACCTGTCCCTCGTCGACCGGGTGGAACTGGTCAGTGACGAAGAAGCCAAAGCCATGGCCCTGCGCTTGATGCAGGAAGAGGGCATTCTTTGCGGTATTTCCTGTGGTGCCGCCATGGCTGCAGCGGTACGCATGGCGGAAACCCCGGAAATGCAGGGAAAAACCATCGTCGTGGTCCTGCCCGATTCGGGCGAGCGTTACCTGTCGAGCATGCTCTTCAGTGACCTGTTTACTGATCAGGAGCTGCAGCAGTAAGACCTCGTTTGCACCGCGCTGCTTCTTGTCAGGTCGGCGAGGGTTTATGATGCCCGGCTGGCGAACCATCTACAGGATGGTTCGCCTTCACGCATGATTATCACGGCAAGACGTACAGCGGTAAGCAAGGAGAGTTAGATGACGTTTTCATTGGCTGCCAAGGTATCGATCCTGATGCTTTTCGTGTGCAGCACGCTGTATGTGCATTTGCGTGGCAAGGCGCGATTGCCGTTGTTGCGTCAGTTCGTCAATCATTCGGCGTTGTTCGCTCCTTATAACGCCCTGATGTACCTGTTTTCCCGCGTGCCGTCCAAGCCGTATCTGGACCGCAGCGCGTTCCCCGAACTGGATGTGCTCAAGGATAACTGGCAGACCATTCGCGAAGAGGCCATGCACCTGTTCGACGAGGGTTATATTCGGGCTGCCGAGAAGAATAACGATGCCGGTTTCGGTTCGTTCTTCAAGAAGGGCTGGAAGCGTTTTTACCTGAAGTGGTACGACAAAGCCTTGCCGTCCGCTGAGGCCCTGTGTCCGAAGACTGTCGCACTGGTCAACTCCATCCCCAACGTTAAGGGCGCGATGTTCGCTCTGCTACCCGGTGACAGCCACCTGAACCCCCACCGCGACCCGTTTGCCGGTTCGCTGCGTTATCACTTGGGGCTGTCCACACCTAACTCGGATGATTGCCGGATCTACGTGGATGGTCAGGTCTATGCCTGGCGTGATGGCGAAGACGTCATGTTCGACGAAACCTATGTGCATTGGGTCAAGAACGAGACTGACGTGACCCGCGTGATCCTGTTCTGCGACATTGAACGGCCGTTGCGTTCACGCATCATGACCCGCCTCAATCGTTGGGTCAGCGCATTTCTCGGCCGTGCAACAGCGCCGCAGAACACCGACGATGAACGCGTAGGCGGAATCAACCAGGCCTATGCCTGGAGCAAGCGCTTCAGTGACACCTTCAGCGGCAAGGTCAAGCAGTTCAAACGCAAGAACCCGAAAGCCTACCGGGTGTTGCGCCCGGTGCTGGCGGTGGGGGTGCTTACGTTGTTGGGGTATTGGTTGTTTGGTTGACCCCCTGTAGGAGCTAACTTGTTGGCGAGACAATTTCCCGGTTTACACAGGTCTTACGTCTCGCCAACAAGTTGGCTCCTACAGCGGTAGCGTCAGCTTCATGTCCTCACCACCGCCGCAGGCCGCAACACCAGCCACAGCGACACCGCAATCAGCACGCCGCCGTAGACGTGCACCATCGACAGCGGCTCATCCAGAAACAAAGCCCCCCATAGCACGCCGAACGGCGGAATCATGAACGTGACCGTCATTGAACTGAGCGGGCCGATGCTGCTCATCAGGCGGAAATACAGGATGTAGGCCAGAGCGGTGCAAACGAGGCCCAGACCCAGCAGCGATGCCCAGACACTGACGCCACCCCAACTGGCAGGCGGGTCGGTGAAGACGCGATAGCCGAAAAAAGGCAGCAGCAACAAAGTTGCGCCAAGCATGCTGCCCAGTGCTGAAAGACGACTGTCCAGTCCGCCCTGACGGTCCAGCCAGCGGCGGGTCAGGAAGCCGGCGAACGCGTAACACGTGGTCGCCAGCAGGCAGGCGAGGGCACCCATCAACAGCTCAAGGTTGAAGGCCACCGGTCCTGCACGCGTCAGGATGCCGACACCGACCAACCCCAGGAAGACGCCGCAGACCTTCACTGCCGAGAGCTTCTCACTGAAGAACAATCCGCCTACCAGTACGCCCATCAATGGGGTCGTGGCATTGAAAATCGACGAGTAACCGGCAGGCAGCGTTTGCGCTGCAATCGAGTAAAGCGTCGCTGGCAGCCCTGAGTTGATCACCCCCAGCAGCATGCAGGTCTTGAGCTTGCCACGAAAATCCAGGTGCACGCGCATCAACAGGAAAATGATCAGCAGGCCTGCTGCGGCAATGGACACACGAAAAAAGGCAGTCGGCACGCTGCCCAATACGGGCGCAACAATGCGCATGAACAGAAAGCTCGCGCCCCAGATGGCGGCGAGCACCAGCAGGTTGACGATATCGGCAGGTTTCATGAAAGGTCCTTCTTGTTAGAAGGGCGGGAGTTTTACCGGGAGATGGATGCTGTTGCAATGGTTTGTAACGTTATTGGCAATTGTCTGATTTCGATGTCGCGCTACCGCACGTAACTGGTAATAAAACCTGATAACTCGTCATACAACTGTGTGAAATTGTTAAACATTTAATACTTCAAATTATCGATATCCGGTCATTAATTTATTCTCTCCTCTGCCGACACAACGTATTAGGTTGCCGCAACGCAGTCAACGCTGCCAGGTGACTTTAATCCAACGCCAATGTATTGGCTTCATGTCTTGGAGGGCCCGTATTTCAAGGGCCTCAGCAATCGCCATGAAAAATACAAATCTATTAAAACTATCGCATTCCACCGTTTTAATCGGTTTGTGATCGGAGAGGAAGTGTCGTGATGGCTTTGAAGTTTCGTCATAAAATTCTGCTGGCTGCCTCGATCATCGTGGTATTGGCGTTCGCGTTATTCACGCTGTACAACGATTATCTGCAGCGCAATACGATTACCAAAAACCTTGAAAACTCGGTGGCTCAAGCCGGTGAGCTGACAGCGACTGGCATTCAGAGCTGGTTGAGCGGACGCATTCTTATTCTGGAAAACCTGGGGCAAAACGTTGCCCGACAAGGGACCAAGAGTGATCTGGGCGGCCTGGTAGGCCAACCGTCGCTGACGTCGACGTTCCAGTTCACTTACATCGGTGATACCGAGGGCGTGTTCACTCAACGACCTGACGCCGAAATGCCTGCCGGGTACGACCCTCGCAAGCGTCCCTGGTACACCTCGACGGTAACCGCCGACAAGACCATCATCAGCGCGCCTTACCTGGCCTCGGTAGGTGGATTGGTGGTGACCATCGCCAGTCCGATCAAGATCAATGGCAAGCTTGCGGGTGTTGCAGGCGGCGACCTGAGCCTGGAGACCCTGGTCAAAATCGTTAACTCGGTAGAGTTCGGCGGTCTGGGGCATGCCTTCCTGGTCAGCGGCGACGGACAAGTCATCGTCAGCCCGGACAAAGACCAGGTGATGAAAAATCTTAAGGACATCTATCCAGGCCAAACCCTGACCCTGGACAAGAAGTTGCGTGAAGTCACCCTCAACGGCCAGCAACGCTTGCTGTCGTTTGCCCCGATCAGTGGGTTGCCGGGTGCGGACTGGTACATCGGACTGTCGATCGATAAAGATAAAGCCTACGCGCCGCTGGGCGAATTCCGGACCTCAGCGCTTATTGCAATGGTGGTGGCCGTCATCGTGATCGCCTTGCTGTTGAGCCTTCTGATCAGTGCGCTGATGCGTCCGCTGACAGCGATGGGCCGTGCCATGCAGGACATCGCGCAGGGTGAGGGTGATCTGACCCGCCGCCTGAGCATTCAGGGCAAGGATGAATTTGCCGAGTTGGGTGGTTCGTTCAACCAATTCGTCGAGCGCGTACATGCGTCCATTTCGGAAGTCTCTTCGGCGACGCTGCTGGTTCATGACCTGTCGCAACGGGTAGAGCAGTCGTCCAATTCCTCGATACTTGGTTTTGACGAGCAGAGCGCCCGGACCAACAGCGTGGCCGCCGCGATCAATGAACTTGGCGCTGCGACTCAGGAGATTGCCCGCAACGCTTCCGATGCTTCCGCTCAGGCCAGTCAGGCCCGCGAACAGGCCGAAGACAGCCGCGCAGTGGTGGAAAAAACCATTCAGGCAATGACCGGTCTTTCCTCCAAAATCAGCGATTCCTGCACGCAAATCGAAACCCTGAACACCAGCACTGAAAACATCGGGCAGATTCTCGACGTGATCAAAAGCATCTCGCAGCAGACGAATTTGCTGGCGCTCAATGCCGCAATCGAGGCCGCGCGTGCGGGTGAAGCCGGTCGTGGCTTTGCGGTGGTAGCCGATGAAGTACGTAACCTGGCGCACCGCACTCAAGAGTCTGCCGATCAGGTGCACAAGATGATCGGCGAGTTGCAGCAGGGCTCTCATGACGCCGTGGAGAACATGAACCAGAGTCAGGCCAGCAGCCGCGACAGCGTTGACGTCGCCAATCAGGCGGGCATTCGACTGACCAGCGTCACCCAGCGCATCAGCGAAATCGACGGTATGAATCAGTCAGTGGCGGCTGCCACTGAAGAGCAGACCGCCGTGGTGGAAACACTCAACGTCGATATCAGCCAGATCAACATGCTGAACCAGCAGGGCGTCGCCAACCTCAACGAAACCCTGTCCGACTGCGCCGCGCTTTCGCAACAGGCAGGTCGTCTGAAACAGTTGGTGGCAAGCTTCAAGATCTGACCGATCCATCGGTGAATGTCAGCAAAGGCCAGCGAGCGTTGCAGTTCCTGGCCTTTTTTCAGCGCAAAGGAGAGTGCGCGATATTCAAAGACTCAGGTTTATTCGTAATCCGGAAGTTTTACTTTCTCCGAATCACGAAGGAACAGATTGGAAAATGCTTTGCGTATCATGGGTTGACCGGCAATGCGCATTGCGCCCCTGAGTAACGTCAGTCCCCCGCGAGTGTGAGGCCAGAGCATACGTGGAACAATCTTCGGAACGCCTTGGCCTTCTTTCACGAATGGCCGCATCACTCGCTCGTACGCTGCAAGCGCGGACGGCAGATCCTCAGTCCTCGACAGCTCGCCCGCCAATACGTATCCACCGACAATCGCGAGGGTGGTGCCGATACCCGACAGGGGAGTAGCGCACCAGGCAGCGTCGCCAGTCAGGACAACCC
Organism: Pseudomonas syringae group sp. J309-1; assembly: GCF_032582135.1. Taxonomy (NCBI): domain Bacteria; kingdom Pseudomonadati; phylum Pseudomonadota; class Gammaproteobacteria; order Pseudomonadales; family Pseudomonadaceae; genus Pseudomonas; species Pseudomonas syringae group sp. J309-1. The sequence goes on from NZ_JAWHNU010000019.1 coordinate 74,246, forward strand.
GATCGTCATACCACCGGTTCATCCTCACCTGCCGAAGGACATCAAAATAGAAATCGTCTGTCCTGGACATACCGTCGAGAATGCGCGGGAAGTGCCATCCTGCATCCGAGAATTTCTCTTGCAGGAACTGCTTCTGACGCTCGGTATCCCATTGGTTTTCACCCTCGGGTTTCTTCTGCATCCCCATGTAAACATGGACAGTGTCCTGTCGACCTGGCTTCAGCGTTGCCCCGATACCGCCAACGGTATTGTATTGACGGGCAAACACTCCATCCTCGGACGTCCTGGGGATTGCGAAGTAGGCGATAGTAATATCCATCCACTTCGGCTTGTTCTCTCCCGGGAAAACCAGTTCGCGGGTGGGTGAGCCAACCCCTTCTGCAACGATGACGAGATCGTAGCGATCGCTTGGGCTGTTCTCGAAATGCACGGTGACACCATGGGCATCCTGCTCTAGCGCCTTGATTGTTTCGTTGAAGCGATAGTTTGAACGCTGACTTGCGGGTTCATAGATCATGCTGGCGATATCGCCGCGCATTATTTCCAGCTCGGCTGTCGGCCCGTCACCCATGTCCTCGACTGCAAATCGAGCGATGGTGTTGTCATGTTCGTCGACCCAGTCCGTGCCCGCCTCACCGGTGGTGAGGTCGAGAGCCGCTTGCTCCAGCCCCATCTTTCGCAAGACCTGACGACCAGCGCCACGCACGTCTACGTTTTGCCCGCCATCGCGAAATTGAGGGGCCTTTTCTATAATGGTCACATCAAAGCCATGGCGGGAAAGCCACCAGGCTGTGGTGTTGCCTGCAATACTTGCCCCACTGATGAGGATTCTTCTGGACATGCGGATTCTCCTGTAATCCGCACTTTGTATCACGCGTGATATAAATAAACATCACGCGTGATACAAAATGTTACTCTTCCAGATTGCCGATGAAGCGCTGGAGCAACGTAACGAAAACCGTAGCCTCTTCTGGACTGAAGCCTTCCAGCCCACGTGCATTGGTGTCGAGCAAAACCTGTTTTCCCAATGCCGCCACCTCCTGACCTCGCGCTGTGATGCTCACGTTGGCAGCACGCTTGTTTGTGGCAACAACGGAACGCTGGATGAGGCCAGCAGCTTCCAGCTTGTCCAGAGTCGCAACCATTGCGGGCTGTTTGACGGCAGAGGCTTTTACAAGGTCGCGCTGAAGCATGGGGCCGCGCCAGGCAAGCCACAATAACGGGCCGAGCAGGGTTAGCGAAATACCGTGAGACCGTAACGCGGCATCGGTCGCGCGGTTGAACACGCGTTCCGCGTGATTGGCGAGATAGCCGGGAGCGACGGCGGCTTCCGGGTGGATGTCTTTATCATTCTTCATCGGAGCATTTTGTCGGATTTTGAAAGGTTCCACTACCTGCGGCCAGCGTCTAGTTTGAAACAGCGAGTCCCTTGCCCAATCTGCGTTCATGCAGCGAAACCAGAAATAGTGAAAAACTCCGAGAAAATCTACAAACCTGCATTCATCCGTTCTGAATATCGCGTAAGACTGATCCCGATCACACTCTTCTCGTCCGACAAACCTTTGATTTTCCGGCGTAATCCCTGACAATCGCGCCCCTCTTTTCTGAGGGGACGCGAAACTGCCCGGTTTATCTGACGCGTCCCTGCCATGTTGTATTAACCGGCACGGAGATTCGACCGGATGAATGATCAGGCCAATAGCGTCGAACAGCGTTTTGATGCAGCCGCTACACCGATTGCGGCATGGAGTCGTCATGACACCACCTGGATGCTCGGGTTGTTCGGCACCGCCATCGGCGCAGGCACGTTGTTCTTGCCCATCAACGCAGGTATTGGCGGCTTCTGGCCGTTGCTGGCCCTGGCGTTGCTGGCGTTTCCGATGACCTACTACGCGCATCGCGGTTTGACCCGCTTTGTGCTGTCCGGCCGTGAAGGCGCAGACATCACGGAAGTCGTTGAGCAGCACTTCGGCAAAAGCGCCGGGACGCTGATCACCGCGTTGTACTTCTTTGCGATCTTCCCGATTCTGCTGATCTACAGTGTGGCGCTGACCAATACCGTTGGCAGCTTTCTTGAGCACCAATTGCACATTCAACCGCCGCCACGTGCCTTGCTGGCGTTTGTGTTGATCCTCGGATTGCTGGCTGTGGTGCGTTGTGGCGAACGGTTTATCGTCAAGGCCATGAGCCTGATGGTGTATCCGTTCATCGTGGCGTTGCTTTTCCTGGCGGTGTTCCTGATTCCGCACTGGAACGGCGGCATTCTCAGCACGGCCACCACGGTGCCGGAGCCTTCGGCATTCCTGCATACCTTCTGGCTGGCCATTCCGGTGATGGTGTTCTCCTTCAACCATTCGCCGATCATCTCGGCGTTTGCCGTTGACCAGAAGCGCATGTACGGCGATCAGGCTGAAGGTCGCAGCTCGCAGATTCTGGCGCGGGCTCACGGTTTGATGGTGATCATGGTGATGTTCTTCGTGTTCAGCTGCGTGCTGACCCTGTCGCCAGCACAACTGGCTGAAGCCAAGACCCAGAACATTTCGATCCTTTCGTATCTGGCTAACCATTTCAGCAACCCGACGATTGCCTTCGTGGCACCGCTGATTGCTTTCGTGGCGATTGCCAAATCATTCCTGGGCCACTACATCGGTGCCAGTGAAGGTTTGAAAGGCATCGTGGTGAGAACCGGCCTGCGTCCCGCGCCCAAAGCGCTTGATCGCCTCACCGCAGCCATGATGCTGGTGGTGTGCTGGGTTGTAGCGACACTTAACCCAAGCATCCTCGGCATGATCGAAACCCTTGGCGGGCCGATCATTACCGCGTTGCTGTTTCTGATGCCGATGTACGCCATCCACAAAGTCCCGGCCATGCGTCAATACGCAGGCAAGGCGTCCAATGTGTTCGTGGTAATTGTGGGTGTGGTGTCGATGCTGGCGCTGGTGTATTCGTTGATGCAGTAAGTCTTGGAATGCAATTCTTGTAGGAGCTGCCGAAGGCTGCGAAGCGTTAATCCTGATACACCGCTATTTGCAGCCTTCGGCAGCTCCTATAGGGGTTGTGTTTCAATGGCAACTCACTGCGCCGGGTAGTCCGCCACGACCCGCTCTTCACCCGAAGCCGTCAGACCAATAATCTGATGGGCGCTTCTTCGATTACCCGACTCCATACCCGGCGAACCCATCGGCATGCCGGGTGCAGCGACGCCGATCAGGTCTTTCTGGGCCACGAGTTCACGGATCTCTGAAACCGGCACATGACCTTCGACAAACTTGCCATTGATCACGCCGGTATGACATGAGCCCAGTTTCTCGGGCACGCCGAGTTTTTCCTTCACCGCGCTCATATTGTCTTCAGGATGATCATTCACGGTAAAACCGTTTTCCTTGAGGTACGCCATCCACTTGGTGCAGCAACCGCAATTCGGGTCGCGGTAGACGTCGATGGTTTGCGGCGCGGCATGCAGCAGCGCGCTGAAACCGAGGAGGGCGATCAGGCTGGCTTGTTTGATCTTCGAAAGCGTCATGAGAGATGTGCTCAAGGATGTTCAAAGTGCAGAGGCTACACGGGTTGTGAGGGCTGGAAAATACCGTGGTCCGCAGCACCCTTATCGCGGGCAAGCCTCGCTCCCACATGAAAATAACATTCTCCTGTGGGAGCGAGGCTTGCCCGCGATAAGGGCTACAAAGTTTTCAGCTGGATTGCGTTAGCTTAGGCTCAATAAGCCGCCACCAACCCATCCTTCCTCGGATCAGTCCCGCCCACATACCCATGCGCCGTACGCTGGATGATCTGGGCGCCGCCAAAGGCAAACACGCCACTTGGCTCTTCGACATCAATGTCATGACCTTTGGCGCGCAGGGCTTTGACCACTTCCGGATCAAACGCACGCTCCACAGCAACCTTCAAACCAGATTCGATCCTCCAGCGCGGTGCGTCGGCAGCGGCTTGCGGGTTCTGTTTGTAGCGCAGAATGCGCATCATCATCTGCAAGTGACCCTGCGCCTGCATCGGGCCGCCCATCAAGCCGAAAGACATCAATGGCGTACCGTCGGCATTCATCACAAAGCCGGGGATGATGGTGTGGAACGGGCGCTTGCGCGGTGCCACGTAATTAACGTGGGTCGGGTCCAGCGAGAAGCCCGCGCCACGGTTCTGCATGCTGATGCCGGTGCCTGGCACCACAACACCGGAACCGAAGCCCATGTAGTTGGACTGGATGAACGAGATCATCATGCCGCTTTCATCGGCGGCTGACAGGTACACCGTGCCGCCCGGTTTTGGCGAGCCGTGACCAGGATTCGCAGCCTGATCAGTGACCAGTCCGGCGCGCTCCATCAGGTAGGCTTTGCCCAGCAAATCTTCGGAAGGCACGCGCATGTGATCGCTGTCGGCGACGTGTTCGTCCAGGTCAGCCAGGGCCAGTTTCATGGCTTCCAGCACTGGGTGAACGGTTTCAAGGCTGTCCACCGGATGCTCGCCGACACCCAGCGCTTCAAGCATGGTTAAACCGGCAAGCGTTGCAATGCCCTGGCCATTCGGTGGCAGTTCGTGAACCACGGCACCGGCATACGGCACTGACAGTGTTTCGATCCAGTCCACGGTGTGCGTTGCCAGATCGTCGAGGCTCATGACGCTGCCATTGGCGTTGGCATGGGCAATGATTGCCTCTGCCAGTTCACCACGATAGAACGCTTCGCCCTTGGTTTGGGCGATCAGTTCCAGGGTGCGGGCGTGGTCCTTGAGTTTGATTTTCTCGCCAGCCAGCGGCGCCTTGCCATCCGGCATGAAACACTCGGCAAAGCCCGGTTGATCCTTGAGCAGTTGCGAGCCGCGTTTCCACAGCTCGGCGATGATCGGCGTGACCTGATAGCCATCGCGGGCATAGCCAATCGCCGGTTCCGCCAATGTGGCGAAGGGCAGTTTGCCGTAACGCTCGGACAACTCAACCCAGGCCGACACCGCACCCGGCACGCTGACCGCAGGCCAGCCACGTTGCGGCATCTGGCTCTGGCCAGCGAAATACTCGGGCGTCCAGGCCTGCGGTGCGCGACCGGAAGCGTTCAGACCTTGCAGCTTGTTGCCGTCCCAGACAATGGCGAAGGCATCGCTGCCAATCCCGCAACCAGTGGGCTCGACCACGGTGAGCACCATGGCCGCAGCGATAGCGGCGTCGACCGCGTTGCCGCCCTTGCGCAGCATGTCCAGCCCGGCCTGAGCGGCCAGTGGCTGGGAGCAGGCGACCATGTTGTTGCCCATCACCGGCGAACGTGCCGAAGCGTAAGGTTTGCTGTAATCCAGATCATCGAACATATGCGTTTCTCTTTGGCAGAATAACGAAAGGTTTAGCCTTTGGGGTCCAGCGCATCGCGCAGGCCGTCACCCAGCAGGTTGAAACACAGGACCGTGATGTAGATCGCCACGCCGGGCGCAATCGACATCCACGGAGCCTGCTCCATGAAATTCTTTGCAGTATTGAGCATCGAGCCCCAGGACGGCGAGGGTGGTTGCTGACCCAGGCCGAGGAACGACAGGCTGGCTTCGGCCAGAATCGCCGAAGCAATGGTCAGCGTGGCTTGCACCACCAGCGGCGACATCACGTTGGGCAGCACGTAACGCAGGATGATCCAGCGATCCGGCAGGCCAATAGCGCGTGCACCTTCCAGATAATCCTCGTGCTTGATCGACAGCACCTGACCGCGGGTCAGCCGGGCGAAGATCGGCATGGCGGAGAGGCCGATGGCGATCATCGCGTTGGTCAGGCTTGGGCCGAGAAACGCGCCCAGTGCGATGGCGAGTACCAGAAACGGGCAGGACAGCAGCGCCTCCATGACCTGGGAAATGATCATGTCCAGCTTGCCGCCGAAGTACCCGGCCAGCAGGCCCAGGGGCACGCCGATAAACATGGCGATGGCCACCGAAACACCACCGGCCAGCAGCGAACTGCGAGCGCCAAACAGCAACCGCGAAAACAGATCCCGGCCCAGTTCGTCGGTGCCCAGCCAGTACATCAGCGAGGGCGCTTTACGCACGGCGAGGAAGTTGGCTTTCAGCGGGTCATGGGGCGCAATCCATGGCGCCAGAAGGGCCGCCAGGACAAACAGCAGCAACACCGCCGCGCCAATCACCGCGCCTTTGTTGGCGAGGAATTTCTTCAGGAACGGCGAGCGGCTGCGGGGCAATATCGCGCTGTGCGGGAGGCTGGCAATAGCGGTCATCAGGCAGTCCTCAGACGCGGGTTGATCAGACGGTAAAGCACGTCGGCCAGCAGGTTCAGCATCAGGAAGCCAATCGCGACACACAACACTACGCCTTGCACCACGGCGTAATCCCGGTTGAACACGGCGTCGACGATCATCTTGCCGAAGCCCGGAATACTGAAAACCTGCTCGGTCAGCACTGCGCCGCCAAGCAGTTCACCGAACAGCAACGTGGTCAGCGTCACGATGGGCATCAGCGCGTTGCGCAGCGCGTGCTTGAGAATCACCGTGCGCGGGAACAACCCTTTGGCCCGGGCAGTACGCACGTAGTCGGTACGCAACACTTCGAGCATGGCACTGCGGGTGTGGCGCATGAGAATCCCCGACAACCCGGCACCCAATACGAAGGCTGGCAAAATCAATGTCTTCAGGTTTTGCCCGAAATCCTCGCCCATGGGCACGAAACCAGAGGCGGGCAGCCATTGCAGTTTCACCGCGAAGATCATGATCAGCAGGATGCCTAGCCAAAAGTGCGGAATGGAAATCCCCGACAGCGCCACCACGTTGGCTCCGTAATCCACGGCGGTGCCTTTGCGCACCGCCGAGATAATCCCGGTGGGGATGCCGATCAGCAACGCAATCAGCAAGGCCAGCACCGCCAGCTCAATGGTCACCGGCAACTTGGACGCCAGCAGCGTGGTCACCGGTTGCTCAGTGCGCAACGAGGTGCCGAAGTCGCCGGTCAGCACGTTGCCGACCCAGTTCAGGTACTGCAACGGGATCGGGTCATCGAGCCGGTACTTGTCGCGCAGGTATTCCATGACCGCCGGATCGCGTTCTTCCCCGGCCATGGCCAGCACCGGGTCACCCGGCAGCAGCTTCTGCAGGGTGAAGACGAACAGCGAAACCAGAATCAGCGTCGGAATCGAGCTGAGCAGGCGTCGCAGGATAAACATCAGCATGCCGGAACCTCGCAGGTGCGTCCGTCAGTCATGGTTTGAACGCGACGTTAGCCAGACGAATCAGGCCGTCCGGGTTTGGCACGAAGCCAGTCACGTTGTTACGCATGGCAATGATGCGTGGGTCGAAATACAGGTACGCGGTCGGCACTTCGTCGGCCAGCAGACGCAATGCTTCGTTGTACAGCGCCTGACGTTGTGGAACGTCGTTGACGGTGCGCGCCTTGTTCAGCAGTTCGTCGAGCTTGGCGTTGCAGTATTTACCGTCGTTCTGGCCACCTTTGCAGGTCACGAACTGGTGGATGTCGCCATCCGGATCAGGACGGCCCGACCAGGCGCTCATGCCGATCTGGAAATTGCCGCTTTGCTGTTCGCTAAGCATCGTGGCGTATTCAGTGGCAATCAGATTGACCTTGAAGCCCGCTTCTTCAGCCATGGCCTGAATGATCTGCCCGACCTGCTGCGCGATAGGGTTGTTGGCCACTTTCAGGTCTACCGCCAACGGCAGCTTCACACCGGCCGCGGCCAGCAGCGCCTTGCTTTTCTCGACGTCGCGAGCCGGGATCGGCAGCGCCTGATCGTAGTACGGGCTGTTTTTCGGGAACGGTTGGGCGCTTGGCGCGTAGAGGCCTTCGAACACCACCTGGTTGATCGCATCGCGGTCGATGGACAGCTCGAATGCTTTGCGCACGCGCTTGTCTTTGCCCATCGGCGTGTTGGCTTTTTCGCCGTTGCCGATGTTGAACATCAACTGCATGTAGCCCAGGCCAGGCGTGTTGTAGATCGCCAGCTTGCTGTCGCCCTTGACGGTTTTGACGTCGGTCGGCGCGACGCGCTCGATGATGTCCAGATCGCCGGAGCGCAGGTTGGCCAAGCGCACCGAGGTATCCGGAATCGGCAGGAACACCACTTTGTCGAAGTGATACGCCTGCTTGTTCCAGTAGTTGTCAAAACGCTCCAGCACGATGCGATCCTGCTGCACGCGCTGGACGAATTTGTAAGGACCTGAGCAGACAGGTTTGGACGCGAATTCGCCCTGAGCGGCTTTTGGTGCGAGCATCATCCCGGCCCGGTCCGAGAGCTGCGAAACCAGCGTGGCATCGGCTTGCTTGAGTTTGATGGCGACGGTTTTCGTGTCGATCACTTCAACGCTGTCCACCGACGCCAGCTCGCTTTTGCGCAGGGAGTCGGGCAGGGTGCGGGCGCGGTCCAGGTTGAACTTCACCGAGGCCGCATCGAAAGGTTCGCCATCGTGGTAGGTCACGCCCTCGCGCAAGGTCATGGTCAGGGTTTTGCCGTCCTCGCTCCAGTTCCAGGCGGTGGCCAGCTGTGGCGCGTAGGTCAGGTCCGGGTTGACGTCCACCAGCTTGTCGCACAACGCGGTGTACACCAGACGACCGGAATAGGTACGTGAACGATGCGGATCCAGCACATCGGGATCGTCCTGAATGCCGATGCGCAAGGTCGATTCGGCAAAGGCTGCGTTGGCGGCCAGCAATAACAATGTTCCTGTCATGACGCGTGCGATTTTCATGGCTGGCTCTCCACTGCAAGGGATTGATGGTTCTTGAACAGATTCAGGCGCTGTGTGTAGGCAGCGCTGGGTGTCGGAAGGATCAAGGTGCCGCTGCCCGCGTTGGCGATTTCCCGCCAGAAGTGGCACGCCACCTGACGTTCCGCCTCGACGGTTTCCATGACCGGCACGGCTTCTTTGCACAGCGCGCGGGCATGGGGGCAACGGGTATGAAAACGGCAACCGGAAGGCGGGCGGCTCGGGCTGGGCATGTCGCCGCCGAGCAAAGGGCGCGGCTGGCGCAAGTCCGGGTGGCTCACCGGTACGGCGGCCATAAGCGCCTGGGTATAGGGATGCAAAGGGTTTTCGAACAGCGCGTTGACCGGCGCCAGCTCGACGATTTCACCCAGATACATCACCGCGACCCGGTCGCTCATGTGGCGGATTACGGCCAGCCCGTGGGCGACAATTACCAGGGTCAGGCCGAACTGATGCTTGAGGTCTTCCAGCAGGTTGACCACTTGGGCCTGCACTGAAACGTCCAGTGCCGACACCGGCTCGTCGCCGAGGATCAGGCGCGGCTCGGAAGCCAGCGCGCGAGCAATACCGATACGCTGGCGCTGACCACCGGAGAATTCGTGAGGATGGCGACCGCCGTGTTCCGGGGCCAGCCCAACCGTACGCAGCAGCTCGGCGACCTTGGCCTGACGGTCGCTGCGGCTGGCTTCGCTGTGCAGCCAGATCGGTTCGCCGACAATCGATTCCACCGTCATGCGCGGGTTCAGCGACGCGAAAGGGTCCTGGAAAATGATCTGCAAGTCGCGGCGTACCTGACGCAGCTTTTCCGCCGACAGGTTGGCCAGGTTGCGGCCTTCGTAAATCACATCGCCTGCGGTGGGTTGCAGCAGGTTGAGCAGCAATCGGCCAAGGGTCGATTTACCCGATCCTGACTCGCCCACCAACGCCAGCGTCTCGCCTTTGCGAACCGACAGGTTGACCTGATTTACGGCCTGTACCGGAGGTTTCTTTGGCTGGAAAAGACCGCTTTCCACCGCAAAGTGCTTGCTCAGGCCGATGCCTTCCAGAATGGGTTTCTGCGTGCTGCTATCGGGGTTGGTACGCTCGGCGATGTCTCGTTCGGAAAGGCTCACGCACTGACTCCCACATGCTGTTCCAAGGGTGCGCGGATGCACGCGGCGAAGTGTCCGGGAGACAGTTCAAGCAGCGGCGGTCGCTCTTCCCGGCATTGCTGGATGACAAACGGGCAGCGTCCGGCGAAGCGGCAGCCGCTGGGCATTTCTGCCGGTGTCGGCACACGGCCATTGATCGTTGCCAGGCGACCTTCACGCGGGCCAATCGATGGCATCGAACCCATCAGGCCAATGGTGTACGGATGCTGCGGATCGTCGAACAGAGTCTTCACCGGGCCGCTTTCCACCACGCGACCGGCGTACATCACCATCACGTCGTCGGCGACTTCGGCGACCACGCCCAAATCGTGGGTGATCAGAATCATCGCGGTGCCGGTTTCGGTCTGCAGGTTGGCGACCAGCGAGAGAATCTGCGCCTGAATAGTCACGTCCAGTGCGGTGGTCGGTTCGTCAGCAATGATCAGCGCTGGATCGTTGGCCAGCGCCATGGCGATCATTGCCCGCTGACGCATGCCGCCGGAGAGTTCGTGAGGGTAGGCGTCCAGTCGCTGGCGTGCGTCCGGTACACGGACCTTTTCCAGCATCTCCAGCGCCCGTTGCCGGGCGTCTTTATCCGAAAGGCCCTGATGGCGGATCACGCTTTCGGCGATCTGCTCACCGATGGTGAACACCGGGTTCAGCGATGTCATCGGCTCCTGAAAAATCATCGCCATGCGGTTGCCGCGCACATCCAGCAGGCGCTCTTCGGACATGCCCAGCAAGGCTTCATCAATCAGCAGCGAATCGCTCGCGGCAACTTTTGCGGTGGCGGGTAACAGGCCCATCAGACCCATGGAGGTCACGCTCTTGCCACAGCCGGATTCGCCGACGATGGCCAGGGTCTTGCCGCGCTTGACGGAGAACGACACGCCGTCGACCACATTGGCGGGCGCACCGGCAAAGCGAACGGTCAGGTCGCTGACGCTGAGGACGGTGTTATCGGTGTTATCGGTGTTATCGGTGGTTGAGGCGGTGGCGCTCATAAGCTGGCCTCCAGGTCTTGATTGATGACGTTATCCAGCGCTTGTTGCAACGCCCGTAAATGGCCGCGCATGGCGGTAGCAGCCTTGATCGGATCGCGCGTCTCGATGGCGCTGACGATGTCGTCGTGATCGTGGCTGTAAGTGTCGAGGCGGTCGGCGTTTCGCGCCCGTTGACGCAAATCACGCCAGGCCGGGTCCAGACGGATCGCATCGAGCATTTCGAAAATATCCAGCATCAACCGATTGCCCGCTGCTTCAGCAATGGCGCGGTGCAGGGAGCTGTCCCAGAGTTCAATGCCTTCGGCATCGGGATGCTCGGCTTCCTGCTGGCGAGTGGTGCGCTCGGCAAGGCGGCGCAGGATCGCCATCTGCTCGCCATTGGCCCGCACTGCGGCGAGTGAGGCCAGCGCGGGTTCCAGATGCAGGCGCGCTTCCATGACCTCGCTGAAATTGGTCCGCCCGGAAAGCCGGGCAAAACTCATGGCCGCGCTGGGTGGCGTCGGACCGACAAAGGTCCCTTTGCCTTGCCGCCGCCAGATCTGGCCTTCGGCTTCCAGCACTGCCAGCGCGCGACGAATCGCGCGCCTGCTGACACCGAAATCGGTAGCCAGATCGCGCTCTGTAGGCAGCGCACGCTGGGGGAACGCAGCATGCTGGGCAACGATCTGCCGCAAGGCATCCAGCGCCAGTTTCGAGGAGTTATCGATGGGCGTGTCAGGGTCGAACCTTTGCATCGTGGTACTCGCGCCAGACCAGAAAAAGATGCCCTGAGCTGCCTACAGGCAGTGATTCGAGGCAAGAGGGCTGGTGCAAGAGCGATGCCAATGGAAATTGGTTCGATAAGTTTCGAGGCACAATATGCCGGGTGATTGCTAGCGATCAGGGTTGTCGGGCCAATGTGCAAAGGTTCGACGGAGTGGTCCGGAGGGATGAACGGTAATTGGTTCGCGGGTGGGTGAACCAATTTCGAAAGAGGATCGGATTTTGTGCATCAATGCGGGCGTGGTGCGCCGGGGTGGTGCCTGATGACCCTGTGGGAGCTGGGCTTGCCCGCGATAAGCGATAACGCGGTATGTCTTCAAGTCGCGTCTCATGCATCGCGGGCAAGCCCAGCTCCCACAGGGGTTACATTTCAATCCACAGACATGTGAATTTTTGCCTGATCAATTAATAGCCGACCCAGTCTTCACCGGCTCATCTTCATCCTTCATCTTGCGGAAGTACGTCGACAACAATGCCCCGGAGATGTTGTGCCACACGCTGAACAGCGCGCTCGGCACAGCCGCCAGCGGCGAGAAGTGCGCACTGGCCAGTGCGGCACCGAGACCTGAGTTCTGCATGCCGACTTCAAGTGCCAGGGATTTACGCTGAGGCAGCGGCAGTTTGAACACCTTGCCGGTGAAGTAACCCAGCAGGAAGCCGAAAGTGTTGTGCAGGATTACCACAGCCATGATCAGCAAGCCGGACTCAGCGATTTTCGCCTGGCTGGCGGCAACCACGGCGCAGACGATCATCACGATGCTCACTACGGAAATAAGTGGCAGCACGTCAATCGCGTAAGCGACGCGGGTACCCAGCAGGCGTTGAGCCAGAACGCCAAGCACGATGGGCAGCATGACCAGTTGCAGGATCGACCAGAACATATCCATGAAGGACACCGGCAACCAGGCCGAGGCGAGGAACCAGATCAGGGTGGGCGTCAGCAGCGGAGCGAGCAGGGTGGTGACCGCTGCAATGGCAACGGCCAGCGCCAGGTCACCCTTGGCCAGCCACGCCATAACGTTGGACGAGGTACCGCTCGGGCAGCAACCCACCAGAATCACGCCGACGGCGATTTCCGGCGGCAATTGAAATACCTGACACAACAACCACGCCACGCCGGGCATGATCACGAAATGCGCAACTACACCCAAGGCTACGCGCCATGGATTGCGGGCCACTTCGGAAAAGTCTTCAAGCTTCAGGGTGAGACCCATGCCGAACATCACCAGACCCAGCAACGGGACGATGAGGGGCTTGAGCCCGATGAACGCTTGGGGGAACACGAAGGCCAATATGGCGAACAGAAGCACCCAGTACGCAAAGGTATTACCGACAAAACGACTCAAGGTTGCCAATGCACGCATGGCGGGTTCCTTTCTTATTAGGTTGGGGGAGGGGGCGTCATCTGGCTGGATACGTAAAGCTGTAGGAGCTGCCGAAGGCTGCGAAGCGGTTTAACAGGTAAATTGCTTCGCAGCCTTCGGCAGCTCCTACAGGTGACCAGTGGTGTTTAAATCCCCTGCGGAATCTCTTCACCGCCCAGTGCTTCAAACAGCTCTGGCAGGAATTCACCGAAGGTCAGCATCATCAGGGTGAAGCTGGCGTCCAGTTGACCCAAGGCCTCGTCGCCGCCGTCCTGTTCCGCTTGATCCTGCAACAGGTCTTCGAACTTCAGACGCTTGACGGTCATCTTGTCGTCAAGCACGAAGGACAGTTTGTCCTGCCATGCCAGGGACAGCTGGGTCACGACTTTGCCGGTGCTCAGGTGCAGCTGGATTTCGTCGCTGGTCAGGTCCTGACGTTTGCAACGCACAATCCCGCCATCTTCGTGGGTGTCGCGCAGTTCGCATTCATCCAGCACGAAGAAGTTGTCGGCAGCCTTCTGCGTGGTGACCCAATCGGTCATCACAGCGGTAGGTGCGGTTTTCACGGTCAGCGGACGTACCGGCAGGGTGCCGATTACTTCACGCAGGGTCGACAGCAAATCCTCAGCGCGTTTCGGGCTGGCCGAGTTGACCAGAATCAGGCCCTGTTTCGGCGCGATAGCGGCGAAGGTCGACGAACGACGAATAAAGGCACGCGGCAGGAACGCCTGGATGATTTCATCCTTGATCTGCTCGCGTTCCTTCTTATAGACCTTGCGCATTTGCTCGGCTTCGATCTCGTCGACCTTTTCCTTCAATGCGTCACGCACAACGCTACCCGGCAGGATGCGTTCTTCTTTACGGGCAGAAATCAGCAGGAAGTCGCCGCTGACATGCACCAGAGGTGCGTCTTCGCCTTTGCCGAAAGGGGCGACGAAACCGTAAGTGGTCAACTCTTGGCTGGCACAGGCACGGGCCGGTTTGGTGGCCAAAGAGGTTTCCAGTGCTTCGGCATCAAAAGGCAGATCCTGGGTCAGGCGGTAGACAAGCAGGTTTTTGAACCACATGAGGTGAATCTCTCCTTCGGTAAAAAGTGGGGCATTATTCGCTGCTATTACCTCGCGGCCAACCCTGTGCTAAGCCTTTGGAAGGATTATAAAAATTATTTAAAAAAGTGCTTGCCAGAGGTTAGGTCGCTCCGTAGAATGCGCGCCACACCGAGAGTGAAGGGTGATTAGCTCAGCTGGGAGAGCAGCTGCCTTACAAGCAGCGGGTCGGCGGTTCGATCCCGTCATCACCCACCAACTCGCTCTAAGTGTTACGCGCAGCGGTAGTTCAGTCGGTTAGAATACCGGCCTGTCACGCCGGGGGTCGCGGGTTCGAGTCCCGTCCGCTGCGCCATATTCAGCTTCAAGGCCCTTGAACTCCTTGAAGCATCGGAAAGCCTGCCTAGTGCGGGCTTTTTGTTGTCTGGGTTTTTTGCTCCTGCGATTTGGTCAGGCGTCAGCCCGGGAATCTGCAGGAGCTGCCGAAGGCTGCGATGGCGGTGTGTCAGGATGAATGCTTCGCAGCCTTCGGCAGCTCCTACAAAGTAAACAGCAGGTAGAGCCTTTTACGATTACTCGCGCGTCAATTTTCGTATGGGTTCGTCTATTGCTGGATTGTGTCCCCCCATCCTTGGTGCAAGCGCCGGATCCGTGTAGCCTGAACGCCGCAGATGAACAGAAAGTCGTCGACCAGTGTCTGTTCTCAAGAGAATGGGGCGGCACGTTCTGACGACCCAATTGAACGTCCCAGCGCTTTTGTGTCGGCCCACCAGGTTATGTCGGCGAGCGGTATTGGATAAAGGCAGGATGTAGGTCCTGAGCAGGACCAGGAGAATCTACTATGTTTGCCAGGCAGGATTTATTAGAGTCTTTTGATGTAGTCGATGAAGACAGTTCTGGGCATCTTTTTTTTCAATATGATTTTCCAAAGAAAACTTTTCGATACTGTTTGAAAAACTGTGCTCATCATTATGCTGTCGTTGGGTCTGAAGATGTAGATGACCGCCGGTTTGCATCTGCTGTACTGGATCAATTGCCAGATTTTCTGTCTCCCGTTAAGCCTACCCTCTATAGTCTGCAAGAAAACAGTTATGGCTTTACTCATGCGATAGCGGTTCCAAAGGATTATCACGGGCATTTGAAAGGGGATTTGCGGGATAAACGTGATGGGCTATTTCTCTGCGTTCCGATTTTCAAGTGTGAATTTTCCGGGAGTGAGAGTGAAGTTGAATTCAAGCAATTGGTACGTATGCTGCCGATTTTTGAATGGAATAGAGACGTTTTTCCCAAATTGAATGTTTACTTTGATAATCCTTCGACAGGGGCAGGGACGAGTGAGGAGGGTGCGCTGTTAAAGTTTTCGACATTGGTTTTAGAAGTTGAGAATCTCAATGGTGTTGTCAGTGGTTTTATTGAAATAACGAACTATAAGGGCGATGTGATAGAAGTTTTGTCGCCTGCTATCGATGCGTATACGTTGATAAGAAATCGTTGTGATGATGAGGCTGAGACATCATTGAGTTTTTCCGTGCTTATGAAAAAGATTGCCGAGTTCTCCCAGCTTTAGTTGAGCTGTTGATGACACCGGACCGGAAGCAAAGTCGAACTTGATTGTGGGTGGTGACGCCTGTTTTCAGGTTCCACCTCCTCAAGGCCCTTGAACTCCTTGAAGCAACAGAAAGCCCGCCTGGTGCGTAATGCTGTTCACTTAAGCGGAGCAGCCTTACGGTCCACTGGGTACCGGGTTTTAGAAATCTTCACCGTCCTTGG